>JAUPWC010000456.1 GCA_030916665.1 Verrucomicrobiota bacterium | reverse complement strand
CCTTTGTCCTTCCGAAGCAGTATAGCTCTACGATGCGATTACTCGTTGTGCAGTCGCAAACCGCGGGGCTGGATCCCTATACGGCCGTCAAATCGACCGAGCAAATCGCGAGCAACGTACGCGAGCTTATGTACACGTCGCTGGTGGCGAATCGCGTCCTCGCGAGCACGATCTCGTTTGATGCGGGGTATTTTTCACAGGATGAGTACCGTCGTCGGCAAGAGTGGCGTCGTTCGATTGACGTGGGGGTCACCCCTGGAACGGGTATTGTGACGATCACGGCGTACCATCCACAGCGCGCGCAAGCAGAAGTGCTGGTGCAGGGGGTAGCGCAGGAAGTCATGACCCAAACCCCCAATTATGGGCTCAATGCTCAGGCTCGGGTGATCGATACGCCGCTTCCTTCGCGATGGTTTGCGCGTCCAAACGTGTTGCAAAATGCCTTTTATGGGGCGGTGATTGGTGGTTTTTTGGCTCTAATAAGCCTTATTTTTGAACAGTTGACCACTCGTCCAAAGCGTTTTTCGTAGAGGAACGGTGCTTAACAAAAAGGGGTATGTTGCCGAGAGCTTGACAAAACTCTCGGTTTTTGGCATAATGTTCTATCGCTTTTTTCAAAAAGTCTCAAGCAAACGAAAGAACGTTTGAGCTTGGATGAGCTGCGCAGCGTTGGAGCGAGGGTCACCACAGGCGTATAGGTACATACGACGCGGATGGCTCGACGCGAAACGCAAGCAGATCGCCAAGATCGAGCGTTCGTCTCATGAAGGTTCTTGAAGCCGTTCCGCCTTGTTTGTAAGCAACTCACTTACAGATGAGCGTGGGACGGCTTCAGGATCGTTCGTCTCTCATGGTGAGAGTACGGGATCTCGGTCCTTCCACTGTCCGTCAAGAAAAAAACCAGAGGGGTGCAATTCCCCTCAAGGAGTCCGCGATGAAGAAGATTGTGATTCTCGCGGCGGCCATGTTGGCCGTCGCGCTAATCAACCCTCGCCCCGCGTCGGCTCATCAGACCGACGCGGGCACCCCCTCCGACGGCTCCGCCGTCAGCCCCCCGGCTACGCCCCAGGCGTTGGCCAGCGGCACCGGCTGCGTGGCGCCTGCGGGCGAGCCCTCCTGTCAGCAGTGGGTCGTTCTGACCCGCTGCTTGGCGAGTGAGGCCGCGGCGCAGGCCGCCACCTGCACCGACCTTTCGGGGCGGGCGCAGGAGGCGGCGCGGCGGGCCATTGTGGCCTGCCGCGGGCAGAGCGCCGAGCTCGCCGCGCTGCGCACGCAGCTCGCCACCGTCATCGGTGAGCGAGACGCGTGTCTCCAGCGGGAGTCCAACCCGTCGCGCCGCGAGGTGCCGGCGGGCTCGCGCTCGGTCCGACTCCCCAACTGTCTCGGATCTTCCGGCCTGTATTGTCGGGCGGGGGGCCGAGTGCTGATGGGGGAGGCCTGCCGTGCCAGCCGCGGCAGTCTTCAGACGGCCTGGTGCGCTTGCGCGCCGGGCTACCGTGTCGTGGCGACGCCCCGCACCTTCGGGAGTACGGGCGAGCGCCTCACGGCGGGGTGGCTCTGCGCCGCGGTCCTTCCCGGCGGCGGGGTGCTCATGCCCTCGAACACCGAGATTGAGCGCATGGTGCGCGATCACGAGACGCGCTTGACCACGCTCGAGTCTCAGATCCGGGACCTCTGCACCGTGCAGGTGGTTCCGGATGGAGGTTCGGAGCCTGAGTCGCGTGTCTCGTGCGCGGCGCTCCGCGTCCTCATCGACCGGGCGCGCGAAGCGGCCGGCACCGGCGACGCCCCCGACCTCACGGAGATCCGCAGTCAGATCGTGGCGCTCGAGGCGATCGTCGCTGATCATCGGCGCCAGATCGGCGGCCTCCAATCCGTGGTCGGAGTGTCCCTCTGCAACCTCCCGGCCGGTCAGGTGGCCACCGTCGAGAACTGCCGCCCGGCGACGGGTGGCGGCCACATCGTCGGTGGGCGTACCCGCGCCTTCCGTCTCCGGCCCTTTGCGGGGTACGAGTACGGAACGACGTCCGGCGTCTCGACCCACATGGCGGTCGCCGGAGCGCAGGGGCGAGTCTCCATGAGCAACAGCCTCGAGCTTTCCCTCGAGCTGAGTGCTATGGGTGGCCGCTTCGCCGCGCACCAGATCGAGTCGGCGGTGGGGTGGCGGGCCGGGGTCTCCCTCGGCTACCGCTTCCGCCTCGCTGGCAACGTCGCGTCGTTCGACATCGGGTACCTCGCCCGCATGTTCAACGACACGGGTGTTCGCACCGGTGCAGCGACCCCCGGCAATCGCTTCGGCGATTGGCTCGGGACGGTCCACACGGGTCAGCTCGGCCTCGCGGTTGAGCTCGGCGCAGGCTTCGGTCTCGCCGGTCACGTCGCCCTCGGCGCGGGCGAAGTGATGGTCGGCACCAACCGCCCCAACGAGTTCCAGTCCCGGAGCGGCTTCAGCTTCTTCGGCGGACTGGACTTCGTCTACAACCTCTGATGGTGTAGACAAACTCTAGCGGGACACGGTAGCTCTCGGCTCTCTTGAGTCCGATTGAGTCCGTGCCTCCCGCGCCTTCCTTAGTGCGTCACTCGATGACGCTTTAAGGAAGGTACAAGATCCAAACCTTGTTACCCCGGTCCCTTTCACCCGAGGCCTTCGCCTCACTTCTCACGGGGCTCATAGCCCCATGGAGTATTGTCATGAAGAAGATCGTTGCGGCCACGGGGATGTTCCCCGCGGTCATGGCCACCCTCTTGCTCGCGGTGTCCGCCGTCGCCCTCACGGGCTGCGGCGACTCCGCGATGATTATCACCGACGCCCGGCCCGGCGACCAGTGTGTCGTTGGGTCGGCCCCGGTTCGGGCGGCGGGCTGCCCCCAGGTGTGTCAGGACGGCTTCACCGCCGGCCTGCGCTGCCTGTCGAGCGGCCAGCTGTCCGCCTGCACCTGCATCCCCGACGCGGAGTTCCCGTCGGGGTCGCAGGACGCGGGCGTGGCGCCGACCCCCACCCCTCCGGGGATGGTCACGGTCGGTACCGCGTGCCCCGCCAACGGGCGGGTGCGACAGGCCCTCGGCGGCTCGTGCCCCGCGGGTCAGGTCCTGGTCGCCACGTGCGTCAACCTTGTGTGGAGCTCTCCGAGCTGCACGCGGGCTGACGGCGGGCCCAACCGGTGGTGCGTGGCGGGTTCCGTCACCGACACCCCGTCGTGTGGCGTGTGCCCCAACGGCCAGTCCGGACGGCGGGAGTGTGACGGTGACGGGATGGGCTACGGCGATTGTCTCGCCTGTCCGTCCACGCCGACCACCTGCACCGGCGCCGGCAACGCCTGCACCGCGGCCTGCGCGGGCGGCACCGTCCCCGGCACGATCGTGTGCCAAGGGAGCGTCGCCACGTGCGTCGCGACCCCCGGCGCTGCGTGCTCGGGCGGCGGCACCTGTCAGAACGGTGCTTCCGAGAACTGCGCCTACCAAGGCTGCCCCGGTGGCGTCGCGGCGGTGGGTACGCGGGTGTGCAGCGGCGGTCAGTGGGGCGCTTGCGTCCTGACGGCCTCCGGCTGCCCCGCGCCGAGCACCTGCTCCAACGGCCAGACCCGGGCCTGCACCTTCTCCTGCTCCGGCGGGGGAGCGGTCGCTGGCACCGAGACCTGCAACTCCGGCACGTGGAGCGCCTGCGCGCAAAACGCGGGCACCACGTGCGGCGGCGGCTCGGGCGGCATCTGCGGTGGCGGCTACCTGATCGGACAGGCGCGGTTCAACGACCGCGTGATCCGGTGCTGGGGGAACGGGGTCATCTGGACCTCGACCTCCGCCCAGTTCCGCCCCACGGACTCTGACCTCGGCAACGGTCGCCAGTGCGGGTACACCCGGTGTCGGGACGGATCGATGGTAGGTGGAGCCTTCGTGGCCGACCCCTACTACCGCAACCGTAGCAACATCGGGCGACCCGCCACCGACCGGTTCGTGAGCTTCGGGGTATCGGGGCGCGGTGACGCGCTCACCAACACGGTGGGCAGCACCTCCGCGGCCGCCGACCCCTTCAGCGAAGAGATCGCGTTCGCCTTCCCGGTGAACGACAACTGCATCGGCCGCAACGGCGGGTGTTGATCTCACAGGTTCCTCGCGCCTGACCCAAGGCGAGGAAGAACAACGGTAAGGAACGCGCGCTCTGCGGGAGCCCCCGTTCCTTCCAACAACCTCTGGAGCCTTGGATCTCTTCCGAAAGGAATGATGGTCCAAGGCTCTTTATGATAGATGAAGAAACGCGTAAAATATGACCAGGTTATTTTTTTGACGAAAAGGGGAGAAAAACGGTAGGATGCCGACATATGTCATCACATCTTGCCGCCAAGAAAGAAGAGTTTTCTCACGTGATCGAGCATTTTCAACGAGAGATTCAGAGCTTGCGTACCGGTCGCGCGAACGCTCAGATGATCGATCATATTCGCCTTGAAGCGTATGGCCAGTCCATGGATATCAAGGGCGTCGCGTCCATTACCACGCCAGATGCAAAAACCTTGCAGATCGAGCCTTGGGAT
>JAUPWC010000006.1 GCA_030916665.1 Verrucomicrobiota bacterium | reverse complement strand
TCCTGCTCCTCGGAGGCACCCGCTTTGCCGGACGCGCCGTTGCGGCGCGCCTGCTGCGCGACGGACATGCCGTCACGGTCAGCTCGCGCCGACCCGAGGGAGCTCCGCCGGGCGCAAGAGTGGTGGCCGGGGAACGGCAGGATGTGCTGGCCGGATTGCCCGCTCGTCCGGGCTTCGACTTGGTTTTGGATTTCACCGCCTATGACGCTGTTGCCGCACGAGCGGCGCTGGGCGCGTGTCCGGAGGCGGCTTATGTGCTGATCAGCAGCACGTGGCTCACCAAACTTGATCCGGCGATGGCCGTGGATGCGTTCGTGCGCACCGATGCGGCCATGCCCTTGGGTTTGCCCCCAGTCACGCAACGCTATTTGGCGGGCAAAGTGGGAGCAGAAGGAGCCGTGCTCGCGGCCCGGGACGACGGCCGCGCGGCGGCTGTGCTCCGTCTGCCCATCATGGGGGGCGCAGACGATCACACTGGGCGGCTCGATTTCTACCGGCGCCGTCTCGTCGATGGCGGCCCTGTGCTGCTGGTGAATGGCGGAACCAATGCCGCCAATCTGGTCTGGAGTGAAGACGTGGCCGACGCCATTGCCGGGGCGTTGTCGCGCGACCGGCTCTGGAGCGCACCCCTTCTCGATGGTCTGCCGGATTCCGGACAGACGGTGGGTGCCGTGCTGGCCGCGCTGGCCGCGGCCGAGGATGTGTCCTTGCGCGGCCATTCTGTGCCAGCCGACTGGCTGCAAACCGACCTGCCGGCTTACCTCGAACAGGAGCCCCTTTGGCGCGAGCACGCCGCCACGCCCGGCCGAGCCAACCTTTTTGCCCTGTCCGGCCACCGACCGCACGCCCTGCCCGAATGGCTGGCGACCGTCTGCGCCGGTCGGCCACCGCGTCCGGAGAGTGATGGGTTGCGCGCGCGCGAACTGGCCTTGTTGACCACGCTGGCTGTCGCATGATCACGAGCATGCCCAACGTCACGGATGCCGTGGTCCCGGTGCTGGAGACTCTCGGTCGAGAGCTGCTTCGCTGGCGCACGGACGAAACGGCGCGCGCGTTGCATTCCCGGAAGGAGTTCAAAACGGAAGCTGATCGCCGGGCGGACACTTTCATCAAGGAGCGCCTGGCCGCGCTTTTTCCCGGGGTTCCCGTGTGGTCGGAAGAGGATGCCGCGCACGGCAACACGCGACCGGCCGCCTACTGGCTGATTGATCCCATCGACGGCACGGCGAGCTGGTATGACGGGTTTCCCGGTTTCGTGACTCAGGCCGCCTTCATCGCCGGCAATGTGCCTCAGGCCGGCATCATTCATTGCCCCGCGACCCACCAGACTTGGACGGCCCGTTCAGGCGAAGGCGCCTGGTGCAACGGTCGGCCTCTACCGCGCCTGGCGCCGCGCGACCGCTGTATCGTTGTGGACAACACGCCTCAGCCGCACGGCATCGCGGCCGAGTTGGTGCGTGCCCTGGCGGCCACCGGTTATCGCGAGAGTGGCAGCCTCGGGCTCAAGGCCGCGCTGGTGGCGGACGGCACGGTGGATCTCTTTGTAAAGCGGGTGCCTGTGCGCGACTGGGACATGGCGCCCGTCGCGGTGATGCTGGCGGAGACCGGCGGGTGCCTCGCTTTGCCGGATGGCCAACCGTTCAACTTCGACGGTTCGATGCAGAAGCTTGGTGTGATCGTGGCCCGTGACGCTGGATTATGCGCGCGGGTGGTTAGCGTGCTCGCCGGGCTGCCGGCGAACTGAACCGGGATCAGGGGTGGCCCTTGCCGAGGGTGATGTAGGCCGCGTTGCGGTCGTATTCGAGCGTGTCGGTCGGCGTGAACCGCGCCTTGGACAGGTTCACTTCGGCCGGCGCGGATTCGTGGGAGCCGGAATGCACGCTCCAGCCGTTGAAGGCCCAGCGCCCCGGTGTGAGCTCGGTCCAGAACCGCGGGTTGCGGTGCTGGTCCATCATGAATTGGAGCGAGCGCGGCGTGATGCCGAGCCACTCGCAGAACAGACCGAGGTATTTCGGCGAAACCTGCTCGTGGGCGCGCACGAGGGCCAGGCCCTGCTCGCGGGAGAGGCGGCCGTGGCGGATTTCGCGGGAAGCATGGTCGGTGACGCGCGAGTATCCCTGCTTGTAGAACTTCAGGACGTCGTGGACGTCCATATAGTTGAAGCAGTCGGTGTAGTCGTAGCAGTCGAAGGTGCGGGCGAAGGGTGCGGTGCGGAAGTCGTGGCGCTTCATCATCAGCTCGTGCTGGGCCTTGGGGTCCCAACGCACGTAGTTGCCAAGATAGATTCCGGTCACGCCGACGGCGTTGAGGTCGGCATCGCCCGGGTAGCGGTATTGCCAGATGTCCTCCTCCTTCAGGGTGTCGTAGACCCAAAGCAGGTCGTCGGCCTCGTGGCCCATCAGGTCGTGGTCCTTGCGGTAGCGGCGGGTCATCTCCACCTCGTGTTCGTGGGAGAACATGCCCGTCTGTTCCAGCCCTTGGTGGGCACCCCAGATGATCAGCGGGATGCGGTGGCGCACGGCGACCTGCACGGGGAACACGGTCTGGCCGGCCAGGCAGGGCCAATACATGCTGCCGAATTCGCGCAGCGTCGTCCGCGTGATCTTCTTCACTGAGACCGGGTTTACGTTCTGGAAGAGGATGTCGCAGTTGTAGCGGATGCGCAGGTTGGCGAGGTTCTTGATGCCGAGCGGCGTGTTGAAATACTTGTTGTAGGTGACGAGCAGCGGGTTGAGTCCGAGCCGCTCCTTCACCAGGTGGACGATGTAGTAGGAGTCCTGCGCCCCGGTGACGGGCACGATGCAGTCGTATTCGCGGCCCGACACGCTGCGGTGCGGTTGGACGATCCGCTCGAGGCGCTGCCAGCGTTCACCCCAGTCGAGCCGGTCCTTCTCCTCGTGGATGCGGCAGCCCGAGCAGATACCCTCCTGATCAAGCACGAGGCCTAGGGGATGGCTGGTGCCGTAGAGGCAGCGGCGGCAAAAATGGAGGTCGGCGGACATGGTCAGACGGATTCGGGACAGCTGCGCTCGGATGTTGGGTAGGCGGCGGGTCGCATCGCGACGCCGGGCAGGCCGGCCTTGAGCGTCTGGATGGCGTGCTCGCGATAGCTCAGGAAATTGCCGACGCCCGCGGCGGTCACGGTTGGCAAGGCGAAGAGGTCGGCGAGTTGGGCGGACTCGCTCAGCCCGCCAAAGGCGATGAGCTGGCGACCGCGGGCGGGGAAGAGCCGGACGATCTCAGGGTCGAAGGCTCCGGGAGAACCCTCATGTCGCCAGTCTATGAGGAGAGCCTCGGAAATCGTGCCATCGTTGAGGGCGGCGAGCACGGCGGGGTCGAGCGATGTGTCGGTGGCGCGGCGGTAGTCGCGCCAGGCCAGAGCGCCGTTGACCACGCTGAGGGGCAGGGCGGCCACGACCGCCTGGGCGCCCAGTTGCCGGGAGAGCTTGTGAACGGCGGTCAGGTCGTCGCGCAGCAGCGCGTCCACGCACACGCGGTCGGCGCCCAGCTGGACGACGGCGACGCCGTCCTCCGCCGAGCGGATGCCGCCGCCGTAAATGAGCGGGGTGGCGAGGTTGAGGCGCTTGAGGCGTTCCAGGGTGGCGAAGTCGGGACCGAGCTGGCGACGGCTTCGGTCCAGGCAAAGGATGAGAATCTCGTCGGCGCCCCAACGATCCAGGTTCTCGACGACGCACTCGGGCTTGCCCATGGGCAGCCAGCGGCCGTAGCCGAAGGACTGGACGGCCCAGCCGTCCTTCACGGTCACGACGCCGATGAGCCGCTGGTTAAGCATGGAGCAGTCCTCCGATGATGTCGGTGAGCAACTGCCGGCCGGCGAGCTGGCTTTTTTCCGGATGAAATTGCACCCCGACGATGCGCCCGCGGCGGGTCACGACGGGGAAACGGCGGCCGAGTGTCGCATGGGCGACGGCAAACTCGATCGGGCAGTCCACCGCATAGGAGTGGTTGAAGTAGAACGATTCGCTCGCGCTGCGACCGACCAACGGGTCGGCGGGGCTGGCGTCGATGGAGTTCCAGCCGATGTGCCAGAGACCGGATCCGATGGCGTCCACGCGGCCGGGAATGAGACCGAGGCCGGGGGTCTCGCCGTATTCGGTCGAGGAGTCGGCCAGCATCTGCATGCCGAGGCATATGCCAAGCAGCGGCCGGTCCGCGGCGGCGGCGGCGCGGAGGTAGGTGGCAAGGCCGCGGGCATGGATGGCCTGCATGGCGGCCGGGAAGGCGCCCACGCCGGGCAGGACCAGCAGGTCCATGGTGTCGAGTTCCTCCGGCCGGCTGGTGACCTTGCAGCGGTAGCCCAACGTGTAGAGCGTGCGCCACACGGAGGTGTGGTTGCCCACGCCGTAGTCCACGATGCCGATGCCGCGCCGGCTCACAGGCCCACCCCCACTTGGAAACGGCGGCGGATGCGGTCGTCGGGCTCGATCGTGAAGAGGTCGCGATTCACGGAGGCGTGCACCTGCTTCCAGAAATCCGCCACACTGATTTCGATGTAGCGACAGAAACTTTCGATGTAGGCCGGGCTGCAGGCGTCGTCGTATTGTTGCACCAGCTCGATGCCGCGCTGGCGCGACATGCGGCCGAGGCGGATTTCCTCGTTGGCATAGTCGGTCACGCGGCCGAAGCCGAATTTGTAATACTTGATCATCTGGTTGAGCGTCACCCAGTCCTCGTCGAGGGAGGCGACGCCGCGCAGGTCGC
Organism: Verrucomicrobiota bacterium; assembly: GCA_030916665.1. Classification (GTDB taxonomy): domain Bacteria; phylum Verrucomicrobiota; class Verrucomicrobiia; order Opitutales; family Opitutaceae; genus Lacunisphaera. The sequence goes on along the minus strand of JAUPWC010000006.1, from coordinate 5,104 downwards.
CGGTGTTTTCCACCGAGTCACTGCGGATCTCGAGGCCGTTGGGGCAGGAGTAGAGGGCATTGTTGACCAGCGACCAGTCCTTCCAGAACCAGCCGAGATAGACGATTTGGATGCCGGCGGCGTCGAACTGCTCGGCGTGCGGATAGAGGTAGCGGTGTAGTTCCTCGCGTTTGAAGCCCGCCGAGAGCATCCAGTCGAGGCCGCCGCCGGCGACGGTGTTCATGTGGCGGAGGTTGTTGCCGTCGTAGCCGGTGCGGCCGAGCGTCTTCATGTCGCCCAGCTGCAGGCCCGGATTCTCGCCCCAGAGGATGAGCGGGATGCGGTAGCGCAGGGCAAGCTGGGGCACGGAACTGATCAGCGCCTGCTCGCTGGCGCGGGCCCAGTTGGTGAAACGGAAGAACCCTTCGCGCAACATGCGCCGCCACGTCTGCGGGGCGAGGCTCGTGGTGACCATGTCGAAGCCGAGCTCGATCAGGTTGGAGAGGTTCTCGGCGCCGCGTTCGGTCAGTTGCTCGGGCGGGTAGCAGAGCGAGACGAGCAGCGGACGCAGGCCGAGCTTGTCCCGCGCCCAGAGCGCCTGGCGCGTGCTGTCCTTGCCGCCGCTGACGCCGATGATGCAGTCGAAGCCCTGGCCCTTGCGGCGCGGGTAGTTTTTCAGCACTTCCTCGAGGATCTCGTAGCGCTCCTGCCAGTCCACCTGCTGTAGTTCACGGTGGTAGTTGCAGGCCGGGCAAAGCCCTTCCGGCGTGAAATAGCTGTTCGGCCGGGTGTTGGGCTGCAGGCAATGGGTGCAGTATTTCATCCGGTGGCGAGGGCTGGAGCTGGCTGAACGCGAGGCTGGTCGCTGGCAAACGCGACAACTTCCGTTTGCGGTGCGAGGTTGCGCAAGTGGATCACCTCGGGATGCGGCAACCGGCAGGCCGGCGCCCACGGCGGCAGCGTCGACGCGACGCGGCGGCCCGCGGCCAGACCGGCCACCAGCGCGAAGCTTTCACAGCCGACAACCCAGTCGGCCCAGCCGATCGCTGCGGCCAGCGTGCCGGTTGTGTCCAGGCTGAGGCGCGGATCGCCTTGTCTGGCGAGCCACGCATCGAACTTGCCAGGCGCATCCGACGGGTGCGGGCGCAAGCGGATCAAGGTCTCAGCGGGCAATCCAAGACGACCCCTGTTCTCGCAGAAAAATTCGAGGGCCTGGAATTCGCCGGCCGATCCGCCGCGGCCCCAATCGGAGTGCATGGGCTCTAGCGCATAGAGAACATGCGTGACACCGGGATGCGGCTGAATCGCGTAGCGGGCGTCGGTCGCGATGTCTTCAAGGTAGCGGTTCGGGAGTTGGCGCACGGCGCAACCGGGGAAGGTCCGGCGGGCCAGAGCGAGCGCGTGCGTATCGGTGACCCAGATTTCGTCGGGAAGATTGGTTTCACCCTCACGCGTGAAGCGCGGGGCAAAGTTCACCCAGTGGTCGATGACGCCGACCGAGGGCACGCCCCGCGCGCCGGCGAGGTGGCGGGCCTGGTGTTCGAGGGTGGATTGGGGGCCGCTGGTGCCGCTGAGCAACTGCGCCGCACCGTCGAGCACGGTGGCGAGAGGCAGCAGGGCGTGGTCGGGAAACGCCGTGGTGAACAGGCGCGCGGCGGGGCCGCTCGCGCACAGGCGCAGTTGCGTGGCCGGCAACTCCCGGATCCAGCCGAGGATCAGGTTGGCGGCGCCGGCGTCATGGGCAACGACGGCGAGCGGCAGGCGCAGGTCACTCGGGGCGGAAGCTCGCATAAAGCAGGGCGTCCACGGGGACGCCTTCGACGATTTCCTGGCACTCGCGCACGCCTTCGAGGCGCATGCCGGCGCGTTCCATGATGCGCACCATGCCGACGTTGGGCCGGAGCGTGCCGGCGGTGATCTTGCGCAGGCCGGCATGTTGAAACAGATGGGCCATCAGGGTCTGCCAGGCATCGAGTCCGAGGCCCTGACCCCAGCAGCCGCGGTCGCCGATGAGGATGCCGAGGTCGGCGGTGCCGTGCCGGGCGGAGATGTAGGCGGTCATGGTGCCGACGGGACGTTCGTAGCCCTGATGGACAATAGAGAGGAACAGATTGGATGTGCCTTGGAACGACGCGAGGTAGGCCGCACAGCTTTCAGCCGTGTGCTTGCGGAAGCGCTGGTTGCTGAAACGCACGACCTCGGGATCACGGAGCCATCCGAGATAGGCCGGGGTGATGTCCGCCGCGGTGAAGGGACGGAGCTCAACCTGGTGACCGGAGAGTGTGTCGAGGACGGCGGACATCGCGATCAGCGCAGCGCGTCGAGGTTGTCCCAGACCTTATGGAAGGCGGCGATGATGAGGTCCACCTCGCCGTCGGTGAGCGTGTGCATGCAGACTTGGAAGCCGAGGTAGGTCTCATCCTGCAGGCGCTCGGCCACCGGGCAGATGCCCTTGGCGTAGCTCACGTCACGCTTGCAGATGTCGGAGGTCCAGGGGAAGCCGCCGCGGCCATAGGCCACCTTGCGCTGGAAGACGGGCAGGCGGTGGATGTTGGCGAAGGCCGTGCCGAGTCCCTCGACTCCTTCGGCTTTCAGGGCTTCGAAGAGTTTCTGCCGGCTCACGCCGAGCTGCGGCAGATCGAGGATCATCTGATACATGTAATAGACGTGCGTGCAGCCGTCCCGCGTGACGGGTGTCTGCAAGCCGGGCAGGGCGGTCAGGCCCGCCGTGAGCCGGGCGGCGGCGTGCTGACGGCTGGCGATCTGCCGGTCGAGTTTCTTGAGTTGCTCGATCCCGATGGCGCACTCGATCTCGCCGAGACGGAAGTTGTGCCCGATCATGTTGCTGAGGTCGGTCACGCCCTTGTCGCCCACAACGGCCTCGGCGTGGTTGCGGATGAGGCAGAGACGCTCGGCAATCTCGTCGTCGTTGGTTACGAGGATACCGCCCTCGCCGGTGTGGATGTGCTTGTGGTAATTGAGGCTGAAGCCGCCGACGTCAGCCAGCGTGCCCGCGAACCTGCCCTGATAGAGCGCGCCGGGCGCCTGGGCGCAGTCGGAGATGAGCTTCAGGTTGTGCCTCTTCGCGATGGCGCGCAGGGCGTCCATGTCAGCCGACTGGCCGGCGATGTCCACGGAGAGAATGGCGCGCGTGTGCGGCGTGATGTTCGCCTCGACTGAGCGCGGATCGAGGCAGAAGGTGTCGGGCTCGATGTCGGCGAAGACCGGGATGGCGTTCCAATGCAGGATGGCCGTGGCCGTGGCGCACATCGTCCACGGGCTCGTGATGACCTCGTCACCCGGCTCGATGCCGATGGCGCCGACGGCGGCGACGAGGCCCGAGGTCCATGAATTGACGGTGACGGCGCGCTTCACACCGAACTTCGCAGCGCAGGCGCGCTCGAATTCGCGCACCTTGGGGCCGCCGTAGAAATCGGCGCACCAGCGGCCGTAATACTGCGAAAGGATGCCGCTCTCGACGACGGCCCTGGCGGCGGCGACTTCCTCGGCGCCGAGGGGATTGTAGCGCGCGAAGGGCCGGGGGATGGTCTTGGGGCCGCCGTGGACGGCGAGCGAGGAGGCGAGGGCGGTGCTCATGGTCAGGAAGATTTCTTTTCCATCAGGAACCAGGTCATGTCGTCCGGATGCATCGTGGGATCGCGGTGATACACGAAGCCGTAATCCACCAGTTTGAAGCCGGGGTGGGCGTCAAGGAACTCGCCGGCGAAGTCGCGCTTGAACAGTCGGCCCTCGTGGCCGCGGTAGGTGACCTCGACCGGGGTCGGGTTGTAATACTCGGAAATCATCACGTAGCGGGCGGAGGCGCGGGCCATCAGCGCATAGACCTTGGGCAGAGCCTCGGGCGCGAGGTGGATGAGCACGCCGTTGGTGAACACGAGGTCCCACTGCCGGGCGGGCTGGAACTCGAGGATCGAGGTGTGGTGCAGGTCCACATTGGGCAGGTCGCGGCGCACATGGGCGGCGGCCTGGGCATTGATCTCCACGGCGGAGAACGCGGTGGACGGGTAGAGACGCTTGAGCGCGTGGAGGTTCAGGCCGCGGTTGCAACCGAGCTCCAGGATGCTGGCCGGCGTGGCCATCTTCGCGAGGAGCTTGGTGTAGTAGGCGGTGTTCCAGTCGATCCAGCGCGTGTCCTGATTGCGCTCGACGTAGTCGTTGCCGAACTGGCCGGCCCAGAAGGCTTCTTGCGGTGTCGTGATGGTCATGTGCAGACGGGGTTGGGAAAGGGTTGGAGCTGGGCCAGCAGGCGCAGGGTGGCGAGGGCTTGGTCGCCGGAGCAGACCGGCGACGGCCGGCCGGCCAGCGCGAGTGCGAGGGCGGCGGTGAAATGGGCTTGGATGCGGGCGAAGTCACCGGGCAGGCGCTCGGTGACGATGGCGAGCCCGCCGGGTTGATCCGGTGCGCTGGCCGTCCACTCTACGTGGGCCCCGGCACGATCGTAGCGGAGGCGTCCGTTCGGGGCGAACCACTCCATGCTGTTGTGAAAGTAATCCTCCGCGCGCAGCGCGTGGAAGGCCACGCTGCCGTGCGCGAAACGCAACGTGAAATCGGGCTCGGGGTCGCCGCTCGGGGATAGGCGGCCTTCCGTGCATTGCCCGAGTTCGGGTTCGGCGCCGAGCAGGTCTTCCAGCAGGTTCACGAAATGGGAGGCGCTGTTGTAGAGACCCTTCGAATACCAGACGACGCCCTTGAGCGGAGTGGCGATGCGGCCGTCGCGCAGGCGGGCACGGAGTTCGGCGGTCGTGGGGTCGGCTCGGCGCATGTAGTTCACGTGCACCGCGCAGGCGTGGGCGCGGCACAACGCCAGCAGGCGTGACGCCTCGTCGAGGGAGTAGGCGAGCGGCTTTTCGCACAAGAGGGCGACGGGCTGGCAGTGTTCCAGCACGGCTTCGACCGTGGAGAGATGGTGCTCCGTCGGCGTGGCCACGACCACCAAGTCGGGGGAGCTGGCGGCAGCTTCGGCCACGGTGGCGAACGCAGGAGCACTGTAACGCGCGGTGAAACGGTCGCGTGCCGTGGCATCAGGATCCACCCCGCCGACCAGCCGGAATTGCGGATCGAGACTGAAGGCCCGGGCGTGGGTGAAGACGTGGTCGGCCGCCGG
>JAUPWC010000455.1 GCA_030916665.1 Verrucomicrobiota bacterium | reverse complement strand
GGCCGGATAACCGGTCTGGGAAGCCAGCGCCGCCTCGGCGAACGACTCGCCCATGCGGAAAACGTGGATCACCTGCTCCTTGCCCACCGCGCTCACCCGGTGGACGTTGATTGCGCCGGCCTGCACGACGTAGAACCCGCGGGACGGCTCGCCTTCGTGAAAGAGATAGTCGTCCTTCGCCATCCGCAGCACCTGCGTGAATCCGGCGATCGCCGCCAGATCCTCCGGCGAGAGGCCGGTGAAGAGCTGGCAGCATCGCAGCGAACTGACGAGTCCGGTGAGCTTGAGGTCGTTGGCGCAGGGTGCGGTCGGCATCGGCGGCAGACTAGCACGGCTTTTTTGCACAAGTCGCGCCTGAACTGCGGATGAAACGCGCATCAAGCCGGCTTGACCGTCCCGCCCGGGCCCGCCCATCACAGGGGGCATGCAAGGACGCGAACTGCTCGCCACGCTCTCCACCCTGCGCACCGGGTGCGCCGCCGCCGTGTTGCGCCACGCCGCGCGTCACCCGATCAAGGACCCGCGCGAGCCGCTGTTGGCCGAGCTGACGGAGGAAGGGCACCGCGACGCCGAAGCTTTCGGCGCGTCGCTCCGGGGCTTCGACCGCGTGCGCCTGTTCCACAGTCCGGTCAAACGCTGCCGGCAGACGGCCGAGGGCGTCGCCGCCGGCGCGATTCGGGCGGGACTCGGCGTCGAAATGGCGGGCGCCCAAACGGAGCTCGGGGTGGCCTACATCCTCGACCAGATCGAGACCGGACGGATGAGCGGGCTGCACGGCGAGCACTTCGTGCGCCTGTGGTTCACCAACCAAGTCCCGGAGCAATTGATCCTGCGCGCGCCCGCCATCGCCCGGCGCAAGCTCGCCTACCTCAGGACCAGATTGGCGGAACCCGCCGAAGGCGGCCGGCGGCTCGACCTGCACATCTCGCACGACTGGAATGTGCTCATTCTCCGCGAACTCCTGCTGGGCGTGCGCCACGAGGACGCGGGCTGGGCGACGTTTCTCGACGGTGTGGCGTTCGCCACCGAGGCGACCGCACTCCGGGCCTTTTACCGCGAGCGGGCGGCCGTGGTGCCGTGAAAACAACGACATCCTGTAGCGGCGGTCTATGACCGCCGAAACGAGGGTGGCGCCGCGCCCGACGGCGGTCATAGACCGCCGCTACACAAAGTCAGGATCGGCTCACTCTTTGGACCTGAGTGTCTTTGCAGTTCACGTCTTGGCCGGTGGCGTCGCCTGCGTGATGAGGATCGTCAGGTCCTCGACCGCACGCACGGCGTGCGGCAGCTTGGGCGGCATGTGCAGCAGGTCGCCCGCGGCCATCCGCTGCTTGCGGTCAGGGAAGGTGAACTCGCACACGCCCGCCAACACCTGCACGAGGGCGCGCGCCGGGGTCGTGTGCTCCGACAATTCCTGACCGGCGGCAAAGCGGAACAGCGTCACGCGCAAACCGGGTGCAGTGAGCACGGCCTGGCTCACGATGCCGTGGGCGACATTTTGGGCGGGGGCCGCCAGCGGGCAGATGGCGGCGGTATCGTTGGGCAGAAGGGCGGCAGACATGGGTGGGACGCGTTCAGCGTTGAAAAAACGGAAAGCCGCCCAGCCGCGCGCTGGCCCCGGCGAGCACGAAAATCACGGAAAACACGGTGACACCCGCGATGTGCCAGGCCATCACCGGAAGGTTGCCGTCGTTCAAACGCGGGATGACGCGCGTCTTGGCGTGGATCGCGAGCGCCGCGGTGCCGGCGAGGCAGAGGAGTTTGACATGGATGACATGCGCGAGCGGTGCATCCCCGAACCAGTCGGCCGGCGAGCCGAGCAACCGGTGCGCCAGCCACAGGCCGGTGACGATCTGCACGGCGAGCGCAGGCATGCCCACGCGTTCGTAGCCCTGCTCAAAATCGGTCAGGATCGAGGCACGTTTCGCACGCAACGCCCGCGGCAGCACCGTGGTGGCCAGCACGAGATGTCCGCCGGTCCAAATCGTGGCACCAAGGACATGGAGCGTCAGCAGGATGTAATAGAGAGGGGTGCTCATGGCGTGGCCAACACCCCACCCTAGCCCAAGGCCGCGCCGCGCGCCTTGATACAAGTCATGCTTTGCGCGAATCCGGTCCACCCGGCAGGAGCAGCGCCACCCCGGCCACGAGGACGGCCGAAGCAATCAGCAGCGGCAACGGCAACGACCAGCCGAACGGCAAACCACCCGCGAGGGTCGGCACGACGAGCAGCAGCTCCGAAAACACCGTTCCCAACAGCAGGAGCACGGTGCCCGCGCAGAAACGGCCGTTCGCCGGCAACCAGCCCTGCGCATGGGCCCAGACCAGCACGCCGGGCGTGACCAGCCCGAGAAACACCAGATGAAGGAAAGCAATCGCGACGAACCGCTGTTGCGCCAGCACCGCCAGTCCGGGCACGGGGCCGACGAGGTGCAGCCCATGCTTGAGCAGCCAGGCGCCCAGGGCGACGAACGCCAGCACGCGCACGACGCGATCCGCCGGCCAGGGCAAGCCGCGCACCGCGCGGACAAACCGCCCCGCGCCGACGGCCTGCATCACGCCGCCCGCCACGGCGATCCAGCCGACCACGGCGGCCGGTTCGCACCAGAGCGTCGAGAGCGCAAAGGCCAGCAGCCCGCCGATGCCGAGCCACCACGCGGCGCCGGTCGCGGCGGTGTCATTCACTCGCCAGCCCTGCTCCTGCGCGCGTTGCAGCAGCAGCGCCTGCAGGAAGAACGGGAACCAGCCGTTGTATTGGCAGTGCAGGTAGAAGTAGATCGCGAGCGTGTAGGCCGGCGACTCGCGCAACCCCAGCGCCGGCAGCACGCCGAGCGCGAGGGGGCCCGCGCCCGACAGCAGCATGAACGCCAGCGCCAGCCGCAGGTGCACGCGCGCGGCCGGCGCCGCTCGATTGCGCCGCCAGAGTTTCACCGCGAACACGAACGCCGCGGCCATGTGCAGGGTGGAAAACGCGATGCTGGCCGCGGCGTAGCCTTGGAACGGAAACGTCACCAGCATGCCCGCCACGCCGAGCTGCATCGTCCACCACAGCCGGTCATAGCCGCGCGTCTCCGCCGCCGGCACGAAATACCTCAGCGCCGCCACAAAGAAGGCGTTGAACACCCAGCCGAGGAAGGCGACATGCGAGTGCGCATGCATCAGGTCGTTGTAATCGAGCGAGGTCCACGGCCATACCCACTGCAGCCGCAACCCGAGGCCGATCAGGACGGACACGAGCAGAAAACCCCAAGCGACACGGAAGCGCCGCGCCAGCCACGCGTCGGGCGGGTTTTCAGGGATGCAGGTGGCCGTGCCGCGAGTCATGTCCGGGTGGATTCTCTTCCCTGTAGGGTCGCCGTGTGCGGCGACCTCGCGCATGAGGTCGGCGTAGGCGCCGACCCTGCAACGAAATCGCCGGTGGGGGGCGTGGCTGCTTGGGCGACTCGGTTCAACGCGGCTATTTCAACGCGCCGGCGCCCCCACCGCCGCCGGACTTGGTGTCCTTTGCGACGGCGAGTTCGCCCTGGCGGGCGTAGTCGATGGCCTCGGCGAGGATGCGCGCGGCCTCCTGCGGGGCGTGGAAGCCCATCGAGTTCTCCGCGGAGATGAAGTCGAGGCGCCACTGCGCCTTGCGGTGCAGGTCGCGCGCAGCCTTCAGCTGCTCGTCGGTCGCGCCGGCCTGCTTCGCCGCGGCGATGGCGTCCAACAGGCCGATGACGGCGGTCTCACCCCGGTTGAGGAGGGCGACATTACGTTCCTGCACCTGCAGAGCGCGGGACTTGATCTCCTGCTCCGGGATGCGGTGGCAGACTTGGCAGGACTGCGCAATGTTGAGCAACGGGGAACGCACGTGGTGGTTGCTGACCTTGATGGCGCCTTCGCGCACATAGGGCATGTGGCAGTCGGCGCACGACACGCCGCTGCGCGCGTGGATGCCCTGGCTCCAGAGCTCGAACTCCGGGTGCTGGGCCTTGAGGAGGGGCGCGCCGCTTTCCTTGTTCTTGAAGTCCACGTGCTTCACCTCGTCGTAGTAGGCCTCGATCTGCTCGACCTTGAGGCCCTTGTCCCACGGGTAGGTGACGAGCTTCTTTTCGCCCTTGAAGTAGTATTCGACGTGGCACTGGGCGCAGACCATGGAGCGCATTTCCTGGCGGGTGGCGTCGGTGTTGGGCTCGTAGCGGCCCTGACGGCCGTCGCGGCGCCAGCGCTCGATGCTGGGCAGGTGCGGCGTCGGGTAGTCGGAGTTGGCCAGGGCCCGGATGCCGTTGAGGAAGCCGGGGCGGTTGACGCGCAGGGCCATCGTGTCGGCGTCGTGACAGTCGATGCAGGACACGGGATGCTCGACGAGTTTCGTCGCCTCGGTGTAGGGCATGGCGCAGACGACCTCGAAGCCCTTCTGGATCTGCTCCTCCCAATGCTCCTTGCCCGCCGGCACACCGGCCTTGATGCCCTCGCTGATATAGGTGTTGAGCGTGGAGGCGTGGCACTGGAGGCAGGCGCCGGGTTGCTTGAAGTTTTTCACCCGCTCGGTCTCGCGCTGGTCGAGCAGCATGTAGGCGTGGCCGCGCTCCTCGCGGTAATCCACCCCGAAGGCATAGCCGGCGAAGAGGCGGCGCCACACCGGATCCTCGTCGAGATGCTGGAAGGCCTCGCTGCCGCCATGGCTCGTGCGCTCGGTGTCCACGGTGCGCTTGTAGCTGTCGTATTGGCGCGGGTAGTTCTTGCCCCAG
>JAUPWC010000045.1 GCA_030916665.1 Verrucomicrobiota bacterium | reverse complement strand
CGGGACCGACCCGGTGCCGCAGTTCGTGGGTGCGCGCATTCGTTTCCGCTGCGTGTATGTGGCGACACGCGATCCCTCCGGCGGACTTCAGCGTTTGGACGGTTGGACCTCTCGTCTGGACGACATCAAGGTGTTGTCCTGGCTCGCGGATGACGAACGCTTCACCTTGCCGCGCACTCCGATTGAAGAACTGGAGGATGCGGTCAACAAACCCTGGGTGAAAATTGTGGGCGAACTGCGGGCGCAGGAGCCGGGCAAATCCATCACGGTGCGCGACGAAACCGGCCAGCTGAAGATTGCGACGCCGCAGCCGGACATGCTGGTGGGTGGGGCGGCCGTTGAGGTCGTGGGCCGGGTTGTGCCGGCCGAGCTGGGTTGGACTCTGCAGGAACCGGTTTTCCGCAGCAGCGTCGCGCTCGCCCGTCCCTTGCGTGCCCTTCAGGGACCCGGTCAGGTCCCGCTGCGCTTGCGTCTGGCCGAGCAGGTGCTCGAATTGCCGCCAGATCTCGCGGAGAAGCGGTTTCCGGTCACGCTCCGCGGCGTAGTCACCTGGCTGGATGAACGCGCCGATTTTTTCTACCTGCAGGATGGCAGCGGCGGGGCGCGCATCCGGCATCCGGTGCGCCGGATCAGCGGCATCGGCGTGGGTTCCCAGCTGAGCTTGAGCGGCGTGACGGTGCGCGGGGCCAATCTGCCCGAAGTGGAGATGCTGGAAGCCGCCTACCTCGGCACGCAGGCCCTGCCACCCGTGCGCGGCATCACCCTGGATCAGGCGCTTTCGGGAGCCGAGGATGGGCAGCGGGTGGAGATGAGGGGATTTGTCCGCCAGGTCTCCACGGAGAATGGCTGGACACGGCTGGATTTGACGACCTTCACCGGCGAGTTCTCGGCGTATGTCCCGCCCGATGCCTCTCTCCAGGACTTTAAGGGCGCCTTGGTGCGGGTGCGCGGAGTGTGCTCCGTCGTCAGCAACGCCAATCGGGAAATAAACGACATCCGCCTCTGGGTGCAGGACCGCGAAAGCGTGTTGGTGGACGAGGCCAATCCGGCCGATCCTTTTGCCGCCACCAGCGAGACGATCGCGGGATTGCGCCAGCTGAATTTTTCCCAGCTGGTCAACCATCGCCTCAAGGTGACGGGCACGGTGATCCTGCACGAACCGGGACGGTATCTCTACCTCCAGGACGGGGAGAGCGGTCTGTTTGTGCTGTCCCGCAGCACGGACCGCCTCCGCAGCGGTGAACGGGTTGAGGTCGTGGGTTTCCCCGGACGAGCCGGCAACCGGTTGGTTTTGCGTGAGGCGATTTGGCGGCCCGCAGCGGCCGGCCCGGCCATTGTCCCGTTGGTTCTGGGGAACACCGGCCGGTTGCAGCTCGAGGCGGATGCCCGGCTGGTGCGCATCAATTGCTTGCTGCGCCAGGCGGTTCCCGAGGGCCGGATGGTGAATCTCCTGCTGCAGGCCGGGGACAGCGTCTTTGAGGCGGCCGTGCTTGACGCCGACGGTTGGGTTCCTCCGGGCATCGGCAGCCGCGTGGAAGTGACCGGCGTCTATGCGCTCGAATACGACGAGTATCGCCGCCCGCACGGATTCCGGCTCGAGTTGCGCTTGCCGACGGATATCCGCGTGCTGGCCACGCCGCCGTGGTGGACGGCCGGTCGCACGCTGACTGCGGTTGGCTTGCTGCTGCTGGTCATCCTGGTGGTCATCACCTGGGCCGGCGTGTTGCGGCGCCGGGTGCGGGAGCAGACCGAACAAATCCGCCTGCAGTTGGAGAAGGAGGCGCGGCTGCAGACCGAGCTGGAGCGCTCCTCCCGCCTGGAATCGCTCGGCGTGCTGGCCGGCGGCATCGCCCATGATTTCAACAACCTGCTCACCGCCATCCTCGGCAATCTCGGGCTCGCGGCCATGGACAAGCGCGTCATGGAGGCCGCCGGCGATTGCATCGGCGAGGCCGAGCGCGGGGCCCGGCGCGCCCGCGACATCACCCAGCAGCTCCTCACCTTCGCCAAGGGCGGCGATCCCGTGCGCAAGGCGGTGGCGCTGCCGGAAATCGTGACCGAAGCCGCCAATTTCGCGCGGCACGGATCCAATGTCCGTTTCGAGTTCGACCTGCCCGCAAATCTTCCGCCCGGCAACGTGGACGCCGGGCAGATCTCGCGCGTGGTCCACAATCTCGTGATCAACGCCGTGCAGGCCATGCCTGATGGCGGGGTCGTGAAGCTTGCCCTCGCGGCCACGCCCTTGCGCGACGGCGAGGTGGACGAGCTGTCGGCGGGGAACTACCTTCTGCTCACGGTGGCCGATTCGGGTTCCGGCATTCCGGCCGACGTGCTGCCGCGCATCTTCGATCCGTATTTTTCGACCAAGTCCAAGGCGGGCAACAGCGGTCTCGGCCTCGCGACCGTGCGTTCCATCATCAAAAAGCACAACGGCCACATCGACGTGGAGTCACGCCCCGGCCTCGGCACCACGTTCCGCATCTGGCTTCCCGCGGCCGTGGCGAAGCCGTCCGCGCCCAAGGCCGGTGCGGTCAGGATCTCCTCGGACAACCAACCCGCCCGGGTGTTGGTCATGGACGATGAGGATGTGATCCGCCGCGTGGCCGGGCGCATGCTCTCGCTGGCCGGCCACGAGGCCGCGTTCGCCGCCGACGGTGCCGAGGCGGTCCGCACCTACCGTGCGGCGCAGGAAGCCGGGCGGCCCTTCGATCTCGTCGTCTTTGATCTCACCGTCCCCGGCGGCATGGGCGGCAAGGATGCCCTGCAGGAACTGATCACGATCGATCCCGACGTCCGGGCCATCGCCTCCAGCGGCTATTCGAGCGATCCCGTCATGGGCAATCCCCGCTCCTATGGTTTTCGCATCAGCCTGCCCAAGCCCTACGACATTCCCGACCTCATCCGTGCGGTGGCGGAAGCCCGCCGCGACTGAGGCGGCTGGGTCCGGGGTTGGCCGGATACGGGAAAATTTCAGCTGACCGTCAGGGTGGAAGGCTCCTAGGGTAGGCGCATCATCCTGCGACCACTCCCAAACCCCGTGGCATTTTATCCGGAACTTCCGGCCTGTCGCGCGCGGTTGCGCCGGACTTTGGTGATGGTGATGCTGGCGGCAGCGGGACTGGCCGCGGTTGGGGTTTCGGCCCAGGAGCCGCCGTTGCCGGAGAAGGTTGTCACCACGGCCGGGGACTTTTGGACCGTGTCCGATGCGGAGCGCCAGCTGCCACACCGGCTGCAGATGGAGGTGGTCGTCTATTATTACGATCCCGCTTGGAAACTGCTTTATGGCCAAACGGGGGCTTTGTCTTCCTACCTGCCGGTGACCGGCAAGGCTCTGCCGATCAAGGCCGGCCAGAAAGTGCGCCTCGAGGGCACGGTGATACCGGCCTATGGCATCGACGGCAGCCGGACGGTGACCACGGTTCTGGCCGAGGATCAGCTGCCGGCTCCGGTGCCGGCGGCGGGCCGCCTGGGCGACCTGGGCGTGCTCAACGGTCATCTGGTGCTCCTCGAAGGCTATGTGCTCGGCCAAAACGAACCCGATCCCACCCACATCGAAGCGCGGGTGTGGAGCGAGGGACGGTTGGTGAATCTGACCGTGCAGATCAGCGGCACCGATCCGGTGCCCCAGCTCATCGGCGCACGCGTGCGCATCCAGGGTGTTTACGATGTGGCGACCGACACCGCGGGCGGAATCCAGAACATCCAGCTGTGGACTTCGTCGCGGCAGCATGTGGAAGTGCTCGGCTGGCTGGCCGACGACGAGCGTTTCAGGCTGGTCCGCACGCCCGTGGAGCGGCTGGAGGCCGCGGCCCAGCGGCCCTGGGTGCGGGTCGTGGGTGAACTGCGGCGGACGGAAAACGGATCGGGCTACACCGTGCGGGATGAAACCGGCCAGGTTGCGCTCGCGACCGTGCAGCCGGGCGTGCCGCAACCCGGCACGACGGTCGAGGTGGTGGGGCGGGTGGCCCCTGCCGAACTCGGCTGGATTTTGCAGGAGCCGTTGCTGCGGTCGCATGTCGCCGACTCGGAGGAGGCGCGCGGGCCCGGCCGGCCGCTGCCGGTGCGCCTCCGCCTTGCGGAACAGGTCCTGCAGCTCGAACCGCAGGAGGCGGAAAACCGGCATCCGGTTGTCCTGCGGGGCGTGGTCACCTGGGCGGGTGAAAACTCGGACCGTTTCTACGTGCAGGATATCAGCGGCGGTGTGGCGGTTCGCCGGCTCGAGGGGCCGGCGCCCGAGTTCGGCACCTCTGTGATCGTCACGGGCGTGACCGCGCGCGGTCGCTTTCTGCCCGAGGTCGAGGCCCGGTCGCTCGAACAGCTCGGCACCCAGAATCTGCCGTCGCCCCGTCGCATCAGCCTGGAGCAGGCGATGAGCGGGGCCGAGGACGGACGCCGGGTGGAGCTTCGCGGGTTTGTGCGCCAGGTGTCACCCTCCGGTCCGTGGACCCGGCTGGACCTCACGTCCGCCACCGGTGAGTTCACCGTGTTCCTCCCGCCGGCCGAGGCCCTGCACCGGCTGCCCGGCGCCATGGTCCGCGTGCAAGGCGTCTGCACTTCACAGTCCGATCCCGGGCACGATGACCCCGTGATCAAGGTGTGGGCTCAGGATCATAACGATATCCTGGTCGATGAACCCAGCCCGGCAGATGCGTTCAGCCAGTCGATCGAGACTGTCGCGACGGTCCGCCAGTTGCATGCCGCCCAGACGGCGGCCCGGCGGGTGCGGCTGCGGGGCACGGTGCTCCTGCACGAGCCCGGGCGCTACCTTTACCTCCAGGATGCCACCGGTGGCCTGTTTGTGCTTTCCCGGGAGGCGGGACGCCTGGTGCCGGGCACCACGGTGGATATGGTCGGACTGATCGGCCGCTTGGGCGGCCGACCTGTGTTGCGCGAAGCCCACTGGCGCACGGTGGACGGGGCGCCGGACGTGGTTCCGCTCGGGCTCACCGATCTCAGCCGCCTGCGGCCGGAAGCGGATGCCCGGTTGGTGCGGTTGGAGGCCATGCTCCGTCAGGTGGTCACCGAAGGGCGCACCGCGCGGCTGTTGCTGCAGGACGGCGGCGTGATTTTCGAAGTCATGTTGCCCATGACGGACAACCTGCGGCTGCCGGAGCCGGGCAGCCGGCTCGAAGCCACCGGCGTTTACGTGCTGGAATTCGACGAATACCGCCGCCCCCGCTCCTTCAAGCTGGAGATGCGCATGCCGGCGGATCTGGTCCTGCGGGAGTCTCCGTCCTGGTGGACCATCCGCCGCATCGCCTACGCGACCGCCGCCCTGATGCTGATCACGCTGCTGGCCGCCGGCTGGGTCGTGGCGCTGCGGCGGCGGGTGAGCGAACAGACCGAGCAGATCCGTCAGCAGTTGGAAAAGGAGGCAAATTTGCAGACGGAACTGGAGCGCTCCTCGCGCCTCGAATCACTCGGCGTGCTCGCCGGCGGCATCGCGCATGATTTCAACAACCTCCTGACTTCCATTCTGGGCAACCTCGGCCTCGCCTCGATGGACAAGCGGGTGATGGACGCCGCCGGCGATTGTCTCGCCGAGGCTGAGCGCGGCGCCCGGCGCGCGCGCGACATCACGCAGCAGCTCCTCACCTTTGCCAAGGGCGGCGACCCGGTGCGCACGGCCGTGGCCCTGCCCGACATCGTGACCGAGGCGGCCAACTTCGCCCGCCACGGCTCCAACGTGCGGTTCGAATTCGACCTGCCCGCGGACCTGCCGCCGGGCGACGTGGATGCCGGCCAGATTTCCCGCGTCGTCCACAATCTCGTGATCAACGCCGTGCAGGCGATGCCCGACGGCGGCCTCGTGCAGCTTTCCCTGGTGGCCGCGACCTTGCGGGCCGGGGAGGTGGATGCGCTTCCCGCCGGTCCCTATCTGCGGCTCACGATCTCGGATTCCGGCCCGGGGATTCCGGCCGATGTCCTGCCGCGCATCTTCGATCCCTATTTTTCCACCAAGAGCCAGGCGGGCAGCAGCGGGCTCGGTCTCGCCACCGTCCGCTCCATCGTGAAGAAGCACAACGGGCACATCGAGGTGGAGTCCAGGCTCGGGCAGGGCACGACTTTCCGTCTCTGGCTTCCCGCGGCCGGACAGGAGTCGCCGGCCACCGGGCAGGCCGGCTGGCGATCAATCGCGCACCTGCCGGCCCGGATTCTCGTCATGGATGATGAGGATGTCATCCGCCGCGTGGTGGGGCGCATGCTGGCTCTGGCGGGCCACGAAACGGTGTTCGCTCTCGACGGCGCGGAAGCCGTGCGTGCGTATGTGGCGGCGCGCCAGTCCGGTCGTCCCTTCGACGTGGTCATCTTCGATCTCACGGTGCCCGGCGGGATGGGGGGGCGGGAGGCGCTGCAGGAGCTCCTCAAGATCGATCCCCGCGTGCGGGCCGTTGCCTCCAGCGGCTACTCAAGCGATCCGGTCATGGGCAACCCCCGGGCCTATGGCTTCCGGGTCAGCCTGCCCAAGCCTTACGACATTCCTGACCTGATGCGCGCCGTCGAAGCGGCGCGGCAGAACTGAGGTGCCCGGGGTGTGATTAGCCGCCGGGCCGGTAAGGAGCGTGCTGCCCACGCCCGCCCCTACTCTGATTCTCAGCGCCATGCCGTCGGAGATCCGACTCATCCAGGCGGAGTTCGTGCGCCTCAAGTCCGGCCGGTTGGCCTGCTTGCCCTTTGTCGAGGGCCGGCTGCGCGGCCGGTGCGTCATCACGACGGTCACGGACGTAGGCGTGACCAACGCCGCGATGATCACGGCGCTGTTCGTCGGGAAATTTCATCCCGCCGAGGTGCTCGTGTCTGGCACGGGCTCGCGTTTCAACCCGCGCATCCGCACCGGCGACACCGTCATCTCGACCAAAACGATCCACCACGCCGCCGGCAGTCTCACCGACCGGGGCATGGTCTATCGCCGGGTCCGCAGTCTGCTGCCCGGTCAGATGCCGCACTGGTTCTGCCGGCCCGACGCGCGCCTGCTGCGGCTCGCAAAGGCCGCCATCGCCGGCTACGTCGCCGAACCGGTTCCCGCCATCGGCGAAACCCACGTGCCGCGCGCTAGACCGTCCCCTCCCCCGGCGCCCTCGCCAAGGAACCGCAATGACCCGCGCCTTCCCTCGCCGCGCTCCCCGGCCAAAGTTCGTAATACGAACTTTGGGTTTCATACCCCGGGATCATTTATCTCTGAAAGCGCGACCTGGCGTTATGGGCAAAGTTCGTATTACGAACTTTGGTTCGGCCGGCAGGGACGCGAGGCCTCCCGGTGATTGCGGAGGGATGAGGCATGAGGTGGTTCTCACGCGGCGACGGCGAGGGGTTCGTGGTGGCCTTCGTCAACAACCGGGTGCAGCTGCTCATCCTCTCGCCGCTGTGCCCGGGCGGCGTTGGTTTTTCTGCTGGCCAAGTTTGTCACCGTGCCCCGGGCTAAGGACGAAGTCGCCTGACCATGGACCCACGCCTGCCCTTCATCGACCTCCACCGCCATCTCGACGGCAACGTCCGTCTGCAGACCATTCTCGACCTCGGCCGGCAGCACAACATCCGCCTCCCCGGCGACACGCTCGAGACCCTGCGCCCGCACGTGCAGGTCACGGAGGTCATGCCCGATCTCGTCACCTGGCTGGCGAAGCTCAACTGGATGATCGCCGTGCTCGGCGACTACGACGCCTGCCGCCGCATCGCGCGCGAGAATGTCGAGGACGCCCATGCCGAGGGCCTCGACTACGTCGAGTTGCGTTTCAGCCCGTATTTCATGGCCGGCCCGAACCAGCTCGATCCGGTGCGCGTGGTCGAGGCCGTGGTCACCGGCATCGAGGAAGGCCGCGCGCGCACCGGCCTGCCGGTGAACCTCATCGGCATCCTCAGCCGCACCTTCGGCCCCGAGGCCTGCCGCATCGAGCTGGAGGCCCTGCTCACGCAGCGCGCGCACCTCGTGGCGCTCGACCTCGCGGGCGACGAAAAGAACTGGCCCGCCGAGCTTTTCACCGAGCACTTCAAGCGCGGACGCGACGCCGGCTGGGCGATCACGGTGCATGCCGGCGAGGCCGGCGGCGCGCCGAGCGTGTGGGCCGCGCTGGAAAAACTCGGCGCCACGCGTATCGGCCACGGCATCCGCGCCATCGACGACCCGCGCCTGCTCGACCACCTGCGCGCGCGGCGCATCGGCCTCGAGGTGAACCTCACAAGCAACGTCCAGACCAACACCGTGCCCGGCTTCGCGGAGCACCCGATGAAACGCTTCCTCGGCCACGGCCTGCTCGCGACGATCAACACCGACGACCCGGTCATCAGCGGCATCGATTTGCGCCACGAGTTCACCGTCGCCGCGCCCGCCGCCGGGCTCACGCCTGCCGAGATCGCGCTCGCGCAGCGGCATGCCTTGGAGATTGCGTATCTCACTACCGACGAACGGGCGAAGCTTTCGGACAAAAGCTCAAGGGCCAAAGCGCCAAACGCCAAATAAATCCCAGGCACCAAACCCCAAAAACGCAGTCGCTCGGCTTTCCGTTTATTGTATCGTTTTTGAAGTCCGGTTATTTGGCGTTTGGAAATTGGCGTTTGTGATTTCCTCCGTCAGCCGTGTCCCAGCTTTCGGTAATCCAGCACTGTGTGGCTGATGCTGCCGGACTCGATGCACTTGAGGTCGGTGAGCGGCTCGGGCGGGGACACGTCCTCGCCCTGCGTCCAGATCAGCTTGTGGCGGCCGTCGGCGTCGGGCGGCGAGAAGAGGCCGGGCACGAAGAACTGCGAGAGCACGGTGCGTTTCACCGCGGCGTCGGGCCGGCAGGGGAAGGGCATGTTCAGGTTGTGCACGGTGAAAGTGCGGGGCGGGGTGACCGGCAAAAGTTCGCCCGCGAGGCGGGCGGCGTGTGCGGCAGACACCTCGAGT
>JAUPWC010000454.1 GCA_030916665.1 Verrucomicrobiota bacterium | reverse complement strand
GAGGATTTCGCGGCGCAAGGACTGGCGGACAAGCGCCGCTGGCTCCGTTTTGATGCGGCGTCTCCGTCTCATCCCTATGCCGACAATGACGTCATGCATGTCGAAGGGGCCAGTGGTGGCGCTTATCTTGAGCTGCTGCCGGACACCCGCACGAACCATGACGAAAAGCTCGTGCATGGAGAAAATTTCAGCGGCAAGCCAGGGGAGATGGCGGTGCTTTGTTATCCGGTCCACTTCACGCAGGCCGGACGCTATTACATCTGGGGCCGGGCCTTCAGCACGGGGCCCGAGGACAACGGCCTGCACTTCGGGCTCGACGGTCGGTGGCCGGAGAGCAGCCAGCGTCTACAGTTTTGCGCGGGCAAATTCCAATGGACTTGGTCGTCGGCGCAGCGGCGCCCGGAGGATCACTGCGGTCAGCCTTTAACGCTCTGGATCGACGTGGAGGCTCCCGGGGTCCACACCGTGATGATTTCCATGCGAGAGGACGGCGTGGAGCTGGACAAGTTCGTGCTGGCCCTTGATCCGGCATTCAAGCCCGAAGGCATGGGCCCGGAGTCGACCCGCTATGTGCCGGCGGAGCTGCCGCGGAAGCAGGCGTTTTTCGGGATCACGCATTACAAGTATCTGGCTCGCGCCCTGGATGATTTCAAAACGGAGGCGGACGCGGCGGTGCCCTATTACCGGCATGAGGCGCAGCGGGCGCTGGCGATCAACGCCGCGCGTCCGGAGCTGCGGGACCGGTTCGCGCGTGCGACCTATGGCTATACCGGCAACAAGCCGGGAAAATTCGACCTGATCCTCGTGACGCTGACGGAGACGGATGGCGAGAGCGCCTATCGGGTGCTGGTGAACGACCGGCTGGTGGGTGAATTCAAGAACCCGGCGACCGAAACCGACTACCAGGAGGCCACTTTCACGATGAAGGGGGTTGAGCTGCAGCCCGGGGACAAGATCGCGGTGGTGTCGAATGCGGTGACCAACGGGCGGATCCCCGAAGGCAGCACGACGGCCTACTCGCGCGGTCGTTGGCGCGGGTTGGTGCTCCAATAGAGCTGCCTGGCTCGTCGGCCACGGCCTACAATACCCGGCGTTTACTTGTCTGATTCGGGTTGTTCACCTGTCGGCTGAATCGAACGAGTCTTCGGCATTCTCCGAACCCGTCGGTTGAACGGTGGAATTCCCATTCAGATGGCCTTCAGCCGTCACGACCACCGTAGGTGGGTGCCCAGCGCTGAGGCCAGAGCGCGCGGAAATGCTCAAGCACGGCATGGTGGGTGGGATCGTCGGCTAGGTTGTGCCACTCGTGGCGGTCGGTGAGGTGGTCGTAGAGTTCCTCGTCGCCGTTGGGATAACGAATGTAGCGCCAGCGCTCGTCGCGGAAGGAGGCCGACTGGGTGTTGTGGACGGTGAGGGCGGGGAAGGGCCAGACCAGTCCGGGGTCGCGGAAGAGAGGGGAGATGTCGCGTCCGTCGAAGGCGTGGCCGGCGGGTTGGAGGCGGCAAATCTGCTCGAAGGTGGGCATGAGATCAACCAGGCCGACGACGCGCGGACTGGTTTTACCCGCATGGGCGCCACCGGGGAGGCGAACGGCCATGGGGGTGAGAGCGCTCATTTCCCAGAGGGTGGATTTCTCGTAGTGGTTTTTCTCGCCGACGTGATAGCCGTTGTCGGACGTGACGATGATGAGGGTGTTCTCGAAGTCGGGCCGAGCCTTGATGGCGTCGATGACTTCGCCGATGGACCAGTCGGCGAAGCTGGTGCAGGCGAGATAGCCTTGCATGATTCGGCGCCAGCTTTCGGGATGGTTCTGACCGGAGGTTGCCCAGCGCTGGCCCCAGACACCGGCAAGACGGCGCCCCTCGGCGGGAACATCGTCAAGGTCGCCCGGCTGCCAGCCCGGGGGCGGCTGGCGCAGAGCACTTTCGTCGTAGAGGTCGAAGAAGCGTTTGGGGGCGGTGAAGGGAGTGTGAGGGCGCCAGAGGCCGACGAACATGAAGTAAGGCTTTTCGGGGTCGGCGGGGTGGGTGGAAAGGAATTCCCTGGCTTGGTTGACGGTGCGGACATCGGGGAAGTCGGTGTCGGGGCCAGTCCAAGCGTGAGCGCCCCACCACTTGCCGCTGCCACCATGGTCCTGGCCCGCAATCTGGCTTCGTTCGGGGATGTAGGGCTCGAAGCCGCCGTTGCCGCCGTAATCGATGTCCCAGGCAGCTTGCTGACGGGCGGGTGAGATCTTGGCATGAAAGACCTTGCCGGCGCCCCAGGTCAGGTAGCCGCTCTTTCTGAAGATCTCCGGCATGGACCGGAAATGTTCAAAGCCTTCTTTTTCCCAGGGATCACTGCCGTTGAGGTAAGCGCCGGTGTGCTGCGGATTGAGGCCGGTCAGGAAGGCGGCGCGCGATGGCACACAGGCGGGCGCGGGGCAGTAGGCCCTGGGGAAGGTGAGGGACTCGCGGCGGAAGGCGTCCAGCCGCGGCGTCTGCGCGTCGGGGTGGGCGCCGAGGAAGCCATAGTCGTTCATGTCGTCGGCGATGATGACGACGACGTTGGGTCGCGCAGAGGGCGCGACGGCAGAGCTATGAGTCAGCCCCATCATGAGCAGACCGTAGACCAAGGACAGGAGCCGGGCAACGGCAGTCAAAGAGGATGACATGATGGAGGGCTACCGTTTCTTGGGGAGGACCTGGTGCGTCTCGGCCCACTGTTGCCAAGCGGCGGTCATCTCAGCCAGACGGGCCGGCTCGTTGATCGCCAGGTCATGTAGTTCCGTGCGGTCCCGGGACAGATCGTAAAGTTCCCAGGGAGCGTTGTTCTCGGCCGGCTGGACAGCCTTCCAGTTTTCGTGGCGGACGGCCTTGTTGCCGTATTGTTCCCAGAAGAGCCAGCGATTGTCGGCGGAAGGCTTGCGGAAGAGGACCGGGGCAAGACTGCGACCGACCAGAGGAAAAGGGGCCTCACCGGAACGTGTCTTGGATGGATAGGCGGTGCGAGTGAGTGACAACACGGTTGGCATGATGTCCGTCAGGTAGCCGGGGGCGGAAGTGATGGAGCCGGTGCGCGCTTTGAGCCCGGCGGGCCAGTGGACGATGAGCGGGGTGGCGATGCCGCCCTCGTGGAGACGGGACTTGTAGCGGCGGAAGGGGGTGTTGGATGCATTGGCCCAGCCGGTGCCGTAGGAAGAGCCGCTGCGTGGCGCGTTCTTGCCGCCCGCGCCGCCCGCACCAGGATCATTTATGGCTTCGAAGACGCCACCGCCAAGATCGTCGTAAGGTTCGGCGCAGCCGCCGTTGTCGGACAGGAAAAGGATCACGGTGTTGTCGAGTTTTCCGGTGGAGCGCAGATGCTCGACGAGGCGGCCGATGTTGTGATCCATGCGATGCACCTGGGCGGCATAAACGGCCATGCGATAGTCGAGCTGTTCCTGTTGTTCGGCGGAGAGCTCGTTCCACGCACGGGCGCCATCGTCTCGCGGCGACAGGACCGTGTTGGCGGGAATTATTCCCAGCTTTTTTTGCCGTTTGAAGCGTGCGGCGCGGAGGTTGTCCCAGCCGCCGCGATATTTCCCACGGAACTTTTCGATGTCTTCAGCCCGGGCATGAAGGGGCCAGTGCGGGGCGGTGAAGGCAAGATACAGGAAAAACGGGCGGTCGGCGGGGGATTCGCGCAGGAACAGGAGCGCATGGTCGGTGAATGCGTCGGTGGTGTAGTAGGAGGGATCCGTCGGGGTGGAAAGCGGAGTGTTGTCGAGGGTGAGTCCGCGCGGATCCTTGGGCGCAAGATACGAGCTGGCTCCGGAGATGATCCCGTAGAACCGGTCGAAGCCTCGCGCCAGGGGCCATTTGTGTTCGCCGTGGTAACCGAGGTGCCATTTGCCGCTCATGAGTGTGCGGTAGCCGGCCGGGCGGAGGGCCTCGGCCAGGGTGACGCAGCGATCATTCAGATACTCCTGATAGCCGGGCGCCGCCTCGGGTTTGGCCTGCTTGCCGGGGTCCTCGCCGAGCGTGCCCATGCCCGCTTGATGAGGATGCAGACCGGTCAGAAGCGCGGCGCGCGTCGGGGAGCAGCGGGCGGTGTTGTAGAACTGCGAAAAGCGCAGACCGCGGGCGGCAAGGGCATCCAGGTTGGGCGTCGGGATCTCGGAGCCGTAGCAACCGATGTCGGAGAAGCCCATGTCGTCGGCCATGATCAGGACAATATTGGGCCGGGAGGGAAGTTCTGCCGCGGTCAAGATAGTGCCGAGGAGGACTGATGTGGAAAGGGCGGTGAGCACAGTTTTCATGGTTGGGTGGACAAGGAGGTGCGCCACTGGCGCAGAAGGCGGAGAGAGGCGGCGTGGTGTTCGCGGGGGTCGCCGGGGATTTTCCAGTTTTGCACGCCGACAGGGCCGGTGTAGCCGGACTGCGCCAGCAGGCCGTAGAAACCGGCGACATCATAGGGGCTGCCGGTGAGCGGCTGCACGACGTCGTTCCAGTCGTTGGCGCCGCGGTTGATGCGGTCGGGCAGGTTCGCCCCGCTCAGCGAAACAAGGCGCACGCGGGGCAGCACGCGGGCAACGACCTCGGCGAGGCGGTGGGCATGTCCGGCGCGGAGTTCCTGGTGCAGGTGGAGGCTGTTGAAAAGATTCGGGCGGTCCGCGGTCGTGATCAGGCGGTGGGCGTGTTCGGCGTCGAGACAGTGGTGGTTGTCGTGCGGATAATAGATGACCTCAAGGTCATGGACGGTGGCCTCGTCGGCCAATTCCCGCAAGAGAGCGATGACGTTTACGTCGGTGGCACCGGGAGCTTGCACCGTGATCCAGAGCGGGGTGCCGTGGGGCTGGCAGAGACGGAGAAGGCGCGAGGCGAGCGGGCGGTGCGCGGGATTGGTCAGGGAGTAGGGAAAATAGACGCCGAAGACGCGGAGCCGTCCGGAGGCGACGGCGGCGCTGGCGAAGGTTTGCTCGAGCCGGGCGAACAGCTCGTCGTTCCACACGTGGACGGCGATGCCCTCGTAGCCGGCATCCGCGAGCCAGGCGGTCTGTTCGGCCGGCGTGAGATCCGTGAAGCCGTAGCTCATGGCGAAGAACGGCGTGGCGGTGGCGGGGACGGTAAGGGCGGCGGCGAGGAGAGCGGCGAGCCCACGGCGCGGCTGCGAAGCAGGGGGATCAAGTGGCAAGGTCGGGAGGGGTTGAATGAGGGACGGTCCGGAGCGCGCACTGTCCATGCAAACTTTTCACCGGGCGACAGGCACCGGCTTCATGAGCCCCAGATTGTCGAGCCAGTCGGCGAGACGTTGGTTCCAACTATGCACGGGCTGACCCAGGTTCCTCATGCCGTAGGCGTGGCCGCCGCGGCCGTAGAGGTGCAGCTCGGTCGGCACCTTGTTGGTCAGCAACGCGCTGTAGAGGGCGATCGCCTGGCGTGGTTTGTCGCCGTCATCGCTGGTGCAGATCAGGAAGGTTGGCGGTGTGTTGGCAGGAATCGCGTCGGGGGCGGTGAAGCCGTAAACGAGAATCTGGAAATCAGGACGAGAACTGACGCGGTGCAGGGGATCGGTCGCAGACGGCTGGCCATCCTGAAAGCGCAGGCCGGCATCAGCGGCGAGGCGGCCGCCGGCGGAGAAGCCGAGGATGCCGATGCGATCGGGACGGAGTCCCCAGTCGGAGGCCCGGCTGCGCACGAGTCGGATGGCGCGTTGGGTGTCGGCGAGCGCGTCGTCCATGGTGTAGGTGGAGTCGGGCTCCCGGGGCAGCCGGTATTTCACGACAAAGGCCGCGATTCCGCGCTCGGTGAACCAGGAGGCGATTTCCGAGCCTTCGAGGTCGATGGAGAGAAACTGATAGCCTCCGCCGGGCAGGATGAGCACGCCGGTGCCCGTTGCCTGTTCCGCGGGTGGGAGATGGACGGTGAGCGAGGGGTGATGGATCTGCGAGACACGCAGGTAGTCGTTCTTTGGGCTCGGCACGGTCTTTTCGGGGCGGTCGCGTTTGCCTTCGGTGCCGGGTGTCCCGTTGGCCCAAATCGGGACAACTTCCGGCGTGGGCGCGGATGCCGGGAGGGAGATTGCGACTGACTGGAGCAGGAGGAGAGCGGGGATGAAGCGTTTCATGATGAGGGAGCCCGGGCGGTCAGGCGGAGTCGCGGGCGCCGGCGAAGGGGCCGGTGCTGTCGCCGAAATCCTTCACGGGGCAACCGGCTGCCTGGAGCATGGAGACGTAGACATTCGCCAGCGGCGTGTGTTTTTCGGCGAACACGTGGCGACCGGGTTGGAAGGCACCGCCGCCGTGGCCGGCGACGACACAGGGCATGTTCATCTGGTTGTGATTGCGTCCGTCGCCGACGTCGGAGCCGTAGGCGATGAGGCAGTTGTCGAGGAGAGAGCCGCCGTCTTCGCCGTCGGGGGTGGCCTTGAGCTTGGCGACGAAGCGGGCGAATTCTTCGGCCATGAAGCGGTCGATCTTCTGGATGTCCGCCTCCAGGCCTGTGCTGTGAGTCAGCTGGTGATGACCGGAGGTGAGGCCGAGGTGTTCGTAGACCTGGTTTGTCTGCCCGTCGGCGAGCATCAACGTGGCCACGCGGGTCGCATCGGTCTGGAAGGAGAGGGCGATCAGGTCATACATGATACGCATGTGATGGACCACGTTTTCAGGATCGCCGGGCGGGCGCAGGGAGAGAGGCACCGGAATCGGGGGCAGGTTGGCGACCTTGTCGATGTAGAGTTCCACTTCGCGGACGCTGGTGAAATATTCGTCGAGTTTGCGCCGGTCGGTGGACCCGACCGTGCGGAGGAGGGACTTGGCCTCGGTGCCGACGAAATCGAGGACGCTCTGGCGCTTGGCGGCGCGCTGGCGGAAGGCGTCGCCCTCGGGGCCGGCCACACCAAAGAGACGGTCAAAGGCGCGGCGCGGGTTTATCTCGACGCCGCAGGGCTGGGTCGGCGAGCGCCAGGAAATGTTGGAGAGGTAGACGCAGCTGTAGCCGTTGTCGCAGCGCCCTTCCTGCTTGCCCTCCTCCACGCCGAGCTCGACTGACGGGAGGCGGGTGTCGGCACCGAGGTGCTTGGCGGCGACCTGGTCGGCGGAGACACCGATGTAGATGTCGTTGCCGTTGGTTTTGCGGGCGGAGGCGGCGGTGAGGAAGCTGGAGGTGCCGCGGGCGTGGGCCCCGGCTACGTCCTCGACCTTCGTGGCCGCCTCCCGCTGCGCCAGGTTGGAGACGAAGAGCACGTCGTCGCGCACGGCTTGCAGCGGTGCGTTGGAGACGTTGAGGGTGAAGTCACGGCCGGTGCCGCAGATTTCCCAGCCCTCCTTAACCACGCCGTTGGGATAAAAGAGCCAGCCCTGGCGCACCGGGCGCTTCAAGGCGGCGGCGGTGGCGGCGCGGGCGACCGAACCCAAGCCGGTCGGGATCATGGCTTCGAGCAAGGGGAGCGCCATGAGGGCGCCGGTGCTGCGGAGAAAATGACGGCGGGACAGGGGTTTCATGGTTTCAGGGGTGGTTGGCGGTCAGCGGCGGTTGCACGGGGTCGCCGCGGGTGAGACGGAAGGGACGGCTGAGGACGGCCTCGGT
>JAUPWC010000453.1 GCA_030916665.1 Verrucomicrobiota bacterium | reverse complement strand
TTTTTGCCCCGCAACCACACGCATGGCCTACACGCCCGCCAAGCCCGCCATCCACGGCGAGACCCTCGACTCGCTCACCGCCCTCCTCAAGGAGCACGGGCAGCCGGCGTTTCGCGCCCGCCAGCTCCTCGAGTGGCTCTACAAGAAACGCGTCGGCTCCTGGGACGAGATGACCAACCTCCCCCGCCCCTTCCGCACGTGGCTGGCCGAGACTTTCGAACTCACGCCCACGGCGTTCCTGCTGACCAAGCAGTCCGAAGATGTCACCGACAAGCTCCTGCTGGAACTCGGCGACCGCTCGCTGATCGAGACCGTCATCATCCGCGCCCCGCAGCTCGGCGTCGGACAAGACAAGTCCCGCAAGACCATCTGCATTTCCACGCAGGTCGGCTGCGCCATGGGCTGCAAGTTCTGCGCCTCGGGACTCGAGGGCCTGAAGCGCAACCTCAGTGCCGGCGAGATCGTCCACCAGCTCATCCAGGTCTGCCGCCAGGAGGACGCCCGCACCCCGCGCGCCCGCGCCGAACTCGTGTCGTTCGACAACCTCGTCGTCATGGGCATGGGCGAGCCGCTCCACAATTACGACGCCATCATGCGCGCGCTCACCATCCTGAACGCCGAGTGGGGCCTCGGTTTCGGCGCGCGCCGCATCACGCTCTCCACCTCCGGCCTCGTGCCGAAGATCCGCCAGCTCGCCGACGAGCCGCTCGGCATCCGCCTCGCCATCTCGCTGCACGGCGCGACCGACGAAGTTCGCGAGCAGATCATGCCGGTGAACAAGAAGTGGCCGCTCGCCGAGCTGCTGCCCGCCGTCCGCGAGTTCTCCGAGAAGCACGGCCGCATGGTCACGCTCGAGTTCATCCTCATCGCGGAGATCAACGACTCCCTCGACCAGGCCGAAAAGCTCCGCGACATCGCGCTGGATCTGCACGCCCATGTGAACCTCATCCCTTACAACACCGTCGAGGGCCTGCCGTGGAAGCGCCCCAGCCTTACCCGCCAGGAACGTTTCGCCCGCGTCCTTGAAGACGCCGATGTCTCGGTGACGCTCCGCCGCGAGAAGGGCCACGCCATCGACGCCGCCTGCGGCCAGCTCCGCCTCAAGACCGAAAAGGCCCGCGAGGCCGCACTGATATAAATCGCTGGGCCAAAGACATAGAATAAGCAGCCCAATTGGAGGCTTTACATACATCATCAAATGCCGATATGTTGATTAATAATGCCTCCCGACGCTGCCATCTCCTCGCTGTTCTCCCTCAAGCCGCACCCGCTGCGCTCGCTGGAGTTTTTCCCACCCAAGGATGACGCCGGTGTCGAAGCCCTCCGCCAGACTGCTCTCACGCTGAAGCGCATCGCGCCTGACTTCGTGTCCGTCACTTACGGCGCAGGTGGCAGCACCCGTGAGCGCACCGCCCAGGTCAGCCGCCTGCTGCGCGAGGAAATCGGCTTCACCGTCATGCCCCACCTCACCTGCGTGGGCCATTCGCGTTTCGAGCTCAACGATGTCGCCGACCAGCTCCACGCCGGCGGCTACCGCAACATCATGACCCTGCGCGGCGACCCGCCCAAGGGCGACACAGCCTTCACGCCCACCGCCGACGGCCTGCGCTACGCCAGCGAACTCGTCGCGCTGCTCAAGGCCCGCCACCCCGACTTCTGCCTCGGCGTCGGCGGCTACCCGGAGAAACACCCGGAGGCCCCTTCGCTGGCCATCGATCTCGACAACCTGAAGCGCAAGATCGACGCCGGCGCGGACTTCATCACCACGCAGCTCTTCTTCGATAACGCCGTCTATTACCGCTTCGTCGATCAATGCCGCGCGCGCGGCATCCATGTGCCCATCGTGCCCGGCATCATGCCCGTCCTATCTCTCAAGCAGATCAAGCGTTTCACCGAAATGTGCGGCGCCTCGCTGCCCGCGACGCTCATCAAACGCCTCGAAGCTGCCGGCGATCACCCGGAGGTCGTCGAAGCCCTCGGCATCGAGTGGGCCCTCAGCCAGATCCGCGAGCTCCTCGCGCGCGGCGCCCCGGGTTACCATCTCTACATCCTGAACCGCGCCAAGAGCGGCCTCGCCCTCGCCGCCGGTCTGGCTGCCTGAGAAAAATACCCGTCGATGGAATCGCGTGCTGACAAAATGCCGCGTTGAGCTACCATGCCGGCATGGGAAGTCTTGGAGGCTCCTTGCTCCGCTTCACGCTGCTCGGCCTGCTGGCCGCGTTGTACGCCGGTTGCGCGCGCTTTGAGGAATACGCTATGCTCTCCCGGCACTCGACCGGGGAATGGAACCTGAGTTGGACCACCGTCGCCCGACGCGGCATCAACCTGGTGGACAGCAGCGGCAACGTGGGCAGCGCATCAGCCAGCTTCACCTGCCGGCCCGATCCCGCCCGGAAGCTTGTCTGGCTGGTTGAAGGACCCGCCGTTTCCTGGCGTGGCAGCGGTGCCGCCGAGGGCGCCCTGGGAAAACCGGCTGACAAAGGCTGGCGCGGCACGGTGGTCATCGAACCCAACGGCAGCGTCCACGCCCTCACCATCGACCTTCGCGACATCGCCACCGGCCGCCCCTTCGTCGGCAACCGCCGCTTCGAAAACGCCGGCGGCAACGGTGAAACCTGGATCGCCAACTGAAACGTGCCGAAAGTCCGACGGCTCAAGGAGTTTGCTTTTGACAATTTCTCTCCGAGGGCGCTTTGATTCGGAAACCCCGTCACCGCCACATGTTCAACCAACTCCTGGGACTTTTTTCCAACGACATCGGCATCGATCTGGGCACCGCCAACACCCTCGTCTATGTGAAGGACAAAGGCATCGTGCTCCGCGAACCGAGCGTGGTGGCGGTCTATACCAATTCGCGCCGCGTCCGCGCGGTCGGTGACGAGGCCAAGGTCATGCTCGGCCGCACCCCCGGCAGCATCACCGCCATCCGCCCGATGAAGGACGGCGTGATCGCCGACTTCGATATCACCGAGGCCATGCTCCGTTACTTCATCCGCAAGGCCAACGGCGGTAAAACCTTTCCGCAACCGAGCGTCTGCATCGCCATCCCCTCCGGCATCACCGAGGTCGAGAAGCGCGCCGTCATGGAGTCCGCCACCCACGCCGGCGCCCGCGAGGTCCACACCATCCCCGAGCCCTTCGCCGCCGCCCTCGGCGTCGGCCTGCCCGTGGACGAGCCCGCCGCCAACATGATCGTCGATATCGGCGGCGGCACCACCGAGATCGCCATCATTTCGCTCAACGGCATCGTGTTCTCGAAATCCATCCGCGTCGCCGGCGACGAGATCGACCTCGCGATCATCAACTACATGAAGCGGGCCTACAATCTCCTCATCGGTGAGCGCACCGCGGAAGAGATCAAGATGACCATCGGCTCCGCCTACCCGCTCGACCAGGAACTCTCAATGGAAGTGAAGGGCCGCGACTCCGTGGCCGGCCTGCCCAAGACGATCCACATCACCTCGCAGGAAATCCGCGAGGCCATGGCCGACACCATCGGCGCCATCGTCGAGGCCGTGCGCATCACCCTCGAGCGCTGCCCGCCCGAACTTTCCGCCGACCTCGTGGACCGCGGCTTCGTGATGGCCGGCGGCGGCTCGCTCATCCGCGGCGTGGACAAACTACTCTCCGAGAAGACCGGTTTGGCCGTCACCGTCTCCGACGACCCACTCTCCGCCGTCGCCAACGGCACCGGCGTCTTCATCAACAACATCGAGGACTACCGCCGGATCGCCGCGGACCTCTGAGCGGAACCCGGCCCCAACCGACGGCCAGCCCGCCGCCCGCGCCGTGTTCCCCAAGCGCCTCGACCACGCCCGCCCCTTCGTCACGCTAAGCGTGATCCTGCTGGCGTGGATTTTCCTGCCGCTCGGCGCCAAGGTCTTCACGCGCGCCTCCTTCTTCGAGATCCAGGCGCCGCTGGTCGTGGCCGACTCCTTCGTGCGCGACCTGCAGGATTTCTGGTCCAACAAGACCCGCTCCAAGGAGGAACTCCTCAAGGCCGGGCGCGAGGTCGCGGGCCTCGTCGCCCAATACGAATACGCCACCCAGCAGAACGCTCAGCTCCAGGCCGAGATCCTGCGGCTGGAAAACATGCTCAACCTGCCCCCGATGCCGGCGTTCCGCCTCGAGCCCGCCCGCGTGGCCCGGCGCGACTTTTCGGCCTGGTGGCAGCGGCTGATCATCCGCAAGGGTGAAAACTACAACCTCACCGTCGGCGCGCCGGTCGTCTTCGCCGGCGGGGTGGTCGGCCGGATCACCGAAGTCCACCGCTACACCGCCGTCGTGGATCTCGTCACCAGCCCCACCCTCCGCCTCGCCGCCACGGTCGAGGGCGACACGCGCCCGGTCAGCTACCAGGGCGGGCTCAACAGCTCGTTCAGCGCGCCGCGCGGCACCGTCGATTTCGTGCCGCTCGACATCGCCGCCACGGCGTCCGCCCCGAAACGCCTGGTGACCTCCGGCATGGGTGTGTTCCCGCCCGGCCTCACCATCGGCGAGATCACCAGCCTTGAACTGAGCCCCGACGGCCTGTTCCGCAATGGCGAGGTCCGCCTCGACCGGCGCCTCGGCACGCTCACCGAGGTGACCGTGCTGATCCCCCTCAACCCGGACGAGTGATGCGCCTTTCCTGTCATTGCGAGGAGCGTCAGCGACAAAGCAATCCAGCTGGATCGCCACAGCCCGCCTTGCGGGCTTCGCGATGACAAGCGAGGAGGCCTGACCATGCGCCGCACCGATCCCCGCTGGCTGATCGTCTCCCTCGCCAACTTCCTGCTCTGGTGGCTCACGGGCCTGCTCAACCACCACATCGCCGGCCTGGCGGTCCACGTTTATCTCGGCGGCCTGCTCGTGGCCTACGGCGCGCTCCGGCTCGACCCGCGCAGCGGTTTCACCGCCACCGTCCTCACCGCGCTCTTCGTGGACTCGCTCGAACCCGTCCCCTTCGGCACGAGCCTGTTTCTTTTCACCCTGATCCACGGCGTCGTGCTCTACGGACGCCACCGCTTTCCGCGCGAGGGCACGGTCTTTGCCCTCGTGGTCGCCCTGCTCGCCAACCTGTTTCTGGTGATCGCGCTCTCGTTCCTCCTCGTCGGCGCCGGGCCGCGCCCCTCCTCCGCCTGGCTGCGCATCTTCGCCGACCTGTTCGTCTCGCAGCTCGCCATCGTGTGCGTGGGGCCATGGTTCATCGCCCTGCAGGACCGGACCATGGAACTGGCGAAAATCCACCCGGAAACCGGAAGGCCGGTGGCCCGGTAGGCCCCGGAAGTATCAAGGGTCAGGTTTCCAAATATAAGGAATCAACCGGCATGGACCTGGACTCGCACCATCTTGGCACTTGTTACTTGGCACTTGATACTTTGCCTTAGCCCCGGATGAGCAAACTCATCGAACGCCGCACCCATCGCAACCCGCGCCTGCTGGTCTTCTACGGCGCGATCATCGCCATGGCGGCCGTGCTCGCGGGCGGCCTGATCTACCGGCAGCTCCTCAACAGCGGCAAATACGCCGAGCGTGAACGCATCCAGAGCCTGCGGCGCGTCGTGTCGCCGGGTCCGCGCGGCAACATCTATGACCGCGAAGGCCGCGTGCTCGTGGGCAACCGGCCGCGCTTCTCCGTCACGCTCGACCTCGCGGAGCTGCGCTCGGAGCTGAGCGCGGAGCTGCGCGCCGTCACCCGCAACTACGCGTCGCTGCCCGAAGAGGACCGTCCCAACTACGACCAGCGCCTCCGCCTCGCCCGCGTCAGCGTGGCCCAGCGCTACCTCGACCAGGTCAACACCATCCTCCGGCGCGACGAGCAGGTCCGCTCCGCCCGGCTCAACAACCATTTCAACTACTCCCTTCTCCTGCCCTACGTGCTGCTCGACGACCTCGCGCCCGGGGAATACGCCCGGCTGATCGAGCGCCTGCCCGTCAACTCCCCGCTGCAGGTCTATACCTCCAGCACCCGGCACTACCCCTACGGCTCCCTCGCCGCCCACGCGCTCGGCTACATCGGCGTCAACACCAACCCCGAGGTCGAGGACTTCCCCGGCGACGACCTCCGCCAGTTCAAGATGAAGGGCGCCTTCGGCCGCGACGGCCTCGAACTCGTCTTCGACGACCAGCTGCAGGGCGAGGCCGGCGGCGCGATCTATCTCGTGGACCCCGCCGGCTTCAAGGTGCCCGGCTCGGAGGGCACCGTGGACAAGCGCATGCCCGTCCAGGGCCGCAACATCACCACCAGCATCGATCTCGACCTGCAGCAGGCCACCGAGGCCGCCATGAAGGACAGCGAGGGGCGCGACCGCATCGGTGCCGCCGTCGCGCTCGACATCCGCACCGGCGAGGTGCTCACGATGGTTTCCAAGCCCGACTACGATCCGCTGCTCCGTGTGCCCAACCTCGCGCCCGAGGCCGACGTCGCGAAGTCCGGCGTCTGGCTCAACCGCGTCACACAGGGCCAGTATCCCCCCGGCTCCACCTTCAAGATCATCACCGCCCTGGCCGGCCTGCGCGCCGGGGCCATCGAGGCCGCCGACACCAAGTTCACCTGCCTCGGCTTCTACCGCGTCGGCAACCGCAACTTCCCCTGTCACAACCGCAATGGCCACGGCGAACGCGACGTGCGCGGCGCGCTGCGCGACTCGTGCAACGTGTTTTTCTACAAATACGGCGTCGAGATCGGCCCCAACCTGATCTCCGCCGAGGCCCAGCGCTTTGGCTTCAACCACTCGACCGGCATCGAACTGCCGCACGAGTTTGGCAGTCCGCGCATCGCCGACCCCGCCTGGCGCAAAGCCAACTGGCAGCGCTTCCGCCTGGCCGACGGCGTCTGGCGGGACGGGGACACCGCCAACATCGCCATCGGCCAGGGCGACACCCTCATCACGCCGCTGCAGGCCGCCTGCATGGTCGCCTCCTTCGCCCGCGGTCAGACCGAGACCAGGCCCAGCATCCTGCACGATCCGAAACGCCCCGTGCAGAACACCGCACCCATCGCCCTGCCTCCCGCCGACTACAACGCCGTCCTCGAAGGCATGGAGCAGTGCTACAGCTTCGGCAGCGGCCGGCTCTCGCGCGTGGACGGCCTGCGTGGCGCCGCCAAGACCGGCACCGCGCAGCTCGGGCGCAAGGACATGGCCTGGGTCGTCGCCTTCGCCCCGGTGGAGAACCCCCGCATCGCCGTCGCCGTCGTGCTCGAGGGTGCCGAGGACGACAACAGTTTCGGCGGCGGCACCTTCGCCGCCCCGGTCGTCCAAGCCATTCTCCAAGCCTGGAAGGACAAACAGGACCGCGCCACCGGCCAGCCGGTGAATCTGAGCATGCGGTGAGCTGAGTCGATTAACTATGAACCCCGCCGAATTCCGAATCCGTCAGGCCCCCGCTACCGCCGAGGAGCTTTCGCAGCTCCTTGCCGAATGCGGCGAACTGCCATCGGCGTATATTGACTTCCTGAGC
>JAUPWC010000044.1 GCA_030916665.1 Verrucomicrobiota bacterium | reverse complement strand
CGATACGCCGGCCAGCGCAGGTAGAGCGTCACGGCCACCGCCGCGCCCACCGTGTCCGCCGCCCAGTCGGCCAGGTCATAGGTGCGGATGAAGGTCAGGCTCTGGCGGAACTCGTCACCCAAGCCATAGGCCGAGGCCAGCAACATCGCCCACCACGCTCCCAGCAGCGGCCAGCGAACCAGCGACGGGTGCCGGATAATGGCCGTGGCGAGTGCGCCATAGGCTGCGAAGTGTCCGATCTTGTCCGGTTCGAACCATCCCATCTCGGGCACCGCCGCCGGATACCCCGAGCAAATCGTGATCGTCGCCGCCAATGACACGGACCACACGGTCTCGCGGCGGGGTTTGAACTTGGACAAAGGCATGCGGGCGCGAACTTGAGCCAAATCCCCCGCCCCGTCGCGGAAAAAGTGCGCCAAAAATCCTGTCAACGCACGGGCCTGAGCAACAGCGAGAGCTGAGCCGGGAATTTTCACCCCGTCTCACCCGGGCCCCACGTCAGTCCGTTTCACCTCCCAAGCGTGCGCCATCGGGACGGCGGCCTGGCATAAAGTTGACGCGCAGCGTCAGGCTTCGGCGGTGGTGGGATCGATCTTCGTCCTTACTTCCGATATTCGATTGGCCGGAAACCCGCCCTGCTCGGCGTGCGCCCGCACCAGCGATTCGTTAGGCGCGATATACACGCAATAGACTTTGTCGTCGGTTACGAAGCTTTCGACCCACTGGATTTTGCGGCCCGAGCTTGTTCAGGACACCGCAGGATTTCTGAGAGATGGCCTGCAACTGGTCGCCGGTGAGTTTTCCGGCGCCAGGAATTTCACGTTCGATTACGTATTTGGGCATAACAGTAGCATTGTGCCCGGATTCATGCGGCACTCAAGGCCGGACACTGCGGGACTTCCGGCCCTACCCTTGATCTTGGCGGAAAGACCGGCCGTGCTCCGCCAATCCCAAGCTTGCGCTTTTGCGCGCCAAGACTCCCATTCGGCGGTTCTAGAAATGAAGAGTCCGTCACTCCGTCTCCTTCCCCTGATCCCCCTGATTGCCGCCTTGTCCGCCGGCCTCCGTGCCGACGAGGTGCAAAAACTGCCCGACATGCAGGTCGCGCGGCCCGCCGCCAAGGACGTGCAGGTCACGCTCGCCGACCTCCCCGCCGGCCCTGACGCCAGCGCCGGTCTGGACGACGTCGCCCGCCGCACGGCCGGTTTCACGGTGAGTGACGCCGGTGCCCGCGGCTTCGGGCTGATCTCAACGCTGCGCGGCCTGGGCAACACGCCCTTCTTCGGCGAGTCCTCGGCGCCCGTCTATCTCGACGACATCCCACTGGCCAGCGCCGCGACCTTCCCCACCGGCCTCTTCGACTTTTCCTCGGTTGCCGTCCATCGCGGGCCGCAGACCAACACGCTCTTCGGCCGCGCGGCCGACGCCGGCGTGATCCAGTTCACCTCCGCCCGCCCCCAAGGCGGCACCCAGTCGCGTGCGAGCGTCACGGCCGGCGACCACGGGCTGTTCGGAGCCAGCGCCACGTTCCTCAGCGCGCCCACGGCCGACACCGACGTGACGGCCGGCTTCGGTTACAGCCAGCGCGACGGCTACATCCGCAACACCACGCTCAACCAGACCGTGGACGACCGCGAGTCGCTGTCCGCCCGCGTGAAGTTCACCCACCGTCCCGCCGCGGGCACGGAGCTGTCGCTGCATGTCCTCGGTTCGCGCAGCCGTGACGGCGCGCAGGCGCTCGTGCCGCTCGGCGGTCCGCTGTTCGAGGTGCAGCGCGGCCAGGAAGGCCGGGCCGACACCGATTTCGCCGCCGCCGCGTTCGGCCTGAGCCGCGAACTCGGCCACGGCACGCTCAGCTCCACCACCAGTTACAGCAAGTGGGACCTGTCGCCCTACTCCAACCGCCTCGTGGTTTTCGGCGGCCTGGACTTTGATTCCGTCATGACCCAGACGCAGCGCACCTTCGCCGAGGAGCTGCGCTTCGTCGCCGCCAACTGGTCCGCCGGCGCCTTCTGGTCCACGTCGCGCACCCGCGGCGCCACCGACCGCGTGTTCAGCGGCTGGCCGATCGAGAAGTCCTCGTTCACCACCGACGGCGACACCCTCGCGCTCTTCGGGCGCGGCAGCTACGCCATGGCGGACGGTTGGACGCTCACGCCCGGCCTGCGGGCCGAGCGCGCGGAAAAGGACTTCGAGCGCATTGAGACCATCCCGGGTTCGACCACGATCCGCCGGAGCGAAGACTGGTCGGCTCTGCTCCCGAGCCTCGCCGCCACGCGCCAGCTCGACGAGGCCACCGACCTGACCTTCTCGCTCGCCCGCGGCTTCAAGGCCGGCGGCTTCTCGGCCTTCACGGGCCGCGCCGACCTCACCGCCTTCGGACCGCAGCGCGCCTGGACCGCCGAGGCCGCCTTCCGCACCAAGGTGACCGAATCCAACCTCGCCTACACCGCCCGCGCCTACGCCTCGCGCGTGAGCGGCTACCAGATCGAGCGCTCCTTCGCCGTGCCGAATTCGTTCACCGACGAATACCTCGTGGTCAACGCCGACGAGGCCCGCGTGCTGGGCTTCGAGCTGGAATCCGTGTGGACGCCCGCCGCCGACTGGACCGTGACGCTCGCGGCGTCGGTCAGCCGCGCCGAACTGCGCGATTTCACCGACCCGTTCACCGGCACGAGCTATTCCGGCAACCAGGCGCCCTACGCCCCGACCGGCAACGGCGCCCTGCGCGTGGACTACCGTCCGCAGACCGGCTTCTTCGCCGGCGCCGGCGTGACCTGGACCGGCACGACCTACTACGACGAGCAGGAGACCGCGATGTTCGCCCAGCGCAGCTACACGCTCATCGAGGCCGACGCCGGCTACGCCTTCACGCAGGGCACGGTGCGCGTCTTCGGCCGCAACCTCGGCGATGAGAAATACTACAGCGCCATCACGCCCGGCGTCGGCCACGCCACGCCCGGCGCGCCGATCACCTGGGGCGTGGAACTGAACGTGGGTTGGTGAGGATCGAGGTGGAGCCCGCGCTCCGCGCGGGCTTGCGGCCGGTGCGGAGACCGGTCCTCCAAAAACCTGCGCGGAGCGCCGGTTCCACCAAAGCTCCGCCTCCCTTTTTGATTAACCTCGCCAACCTTCGGGGCGGGGTTAATTTTTTGCAGGCAAAACGACCTCGCATGGAGACCAAGCAACAAATCGTCACGAACTGGCTGCCACGCTACACGGGAGTGCCCCTCAAGCAGTTCGGCCGCTACATCCTGCTCACGAACTTCGACCGTTACGTCGAGCTCTTCGCCAACTGGCACCGCGTGCCGGTGCATGGCCGGCACAAGCCGATGCTGAGCGCCACGGCCGGCAACATCACGATCATCAACTTCGGCATGGGCAGCGCCACGGCCGCCACGATCATGGACCTGCTCAGCGCGATCAACCCCAAGGCCGTGCTCTTCCTCGGCAAGTGCGGCGGCGTGAAGCACCGCGCCAAGATCGGCGACCTCATCCTCCCCATCGCCGCCATCCGCGGCGAGGGCACGAGCAACGACTATTTCCCGCCCGAGGTGCCCGCGCTGCCGGCCTTCGCGCTCCAGAAGGCCATCTCGACCACCATCCGCGACCACAAGCGCGATTACTGGACCGGCACGATCTACACGACCAACCGCCGCGTCTGGGAACACGACAAAGCCTTCAAGACCTACCTGAAGAAAATCCGCGCCATGGCCGTGGACATGGAGACCGCCACGATCTTCGTGACGGGTTTCGCCAACGAAACGCCGACCGGCGCGCTCCTGCTCGTGTCCGACGAACCCATGACCCCCGAAGGCGTGAAAACCACCGCCAGCGACAAGCAGGTGGACGAAGAGCACGTCATCGCCCACCTCCGCATCGGCCTCGATTCCCTGAAGCAGCTCATCAACAAGGGCGTCACGGTAAAGCATCTGAAATTTTGAGCGAACGCGGATCGCGCGATCCGACCAATCTCACCCATGCTGATCCGCATCAAAGGTGCGATTTCCAACTGTTACCTGCTGCTCGGCGAACGGCCGGTGCTGGTGGACACGGGTGCGCCCGGCGACCTGAAGCGCATCCTCGCGGCCCTCAAGGCGGTCAGCCTCGATCCCAAGGACATTGCGCTCATTTTGCTCACCCACGGCCACAGCGACCACGCCGGCTGCGCCGCCGAGCTGCGCCGCCGCAGCGGGGCCCAGGTGGCGTTGCACATCGGCGACGCCCCGCTCGTGCGCCAGGGGCGCAACGGCATCCTCGCCGCGCAGGACACGCTGGGCCGCGTGCTCCGGCCGTTCGTGGACGAGGAGTTCGAGGGCTTTGAACCCGACCTGCTTTTCCGCGAGGGCATCGCGCTGGAACCCTATGGCGTGAAGGGCAAGGTGCTCGCCACGCCCGGGCACACCCCGGGCTCGGCTTCCGTCGTGCTGGCCTCCGGCGAGGCGATCATCGGCGACGTGTTGCGCGGAAGTTTCGTGTGGCCGAACAAGTCACGTCCGCACTGGTTCTGCAACGATCCCGAGTCGAACGCCCGCAGCATCGTGCGGCTGGCGCGCGAAGGGTTGTTGCGCTGCCACCCGGGCGTCTTCGGCAGCTTCCCCGGCACCGAGCTCGGCCGCTACCTCAGCACCGACGGCGGCCAGGTGATGGCCTTTTCCGGTGAGGCGGTGTGAGGGGCTCACTCGAACCACTCGGGGCGAGGGTCGTTATCGTTCCCCTGATCCCAATCTCAATTCCCCTCGGGTTCTCCGCATCGAGGGAACGGGAATGACTACGATTACGAGAACGCTATGTCCCGTGCGTTGGCCGGCACCGCTACGGCAGCACATCCACCCAGAAGGGCGCGAAGACTTCCATCCCGCCCAGGTCCACCTGGGCCCAGATTACGTAGCGGCCGGGTTGCGGAATGGTGACCTTGAAACTGAGTTCCGGGCGGAGCGAATCAGGCGGCTGGGCGAGATCGGTCTCCATCGGGTGCAGGTGCGCAAAGCCGGAGCGAGCCTCGTCAAACGCCACGAGGTGCGCGAAGGCTCCCATGACGGGCCGCAAGGGCACGGGCTCCTTCATCGCGCCCTGGCTTTCGATGCGGAACTTGAGGTCGGCGGGCTTGCCGGCGTTGAGCACGGACGGGAGCACCAGCTCGAAGCGGTAGCCGAGATTCTGCCAGGTCGTGTTGCCGGCATTGATGACCGTGGCGACGGTGCCGGGCACCGTGAAATCGGCCGCGGCGTAGAGTCCGCGCTGAGTGGCGGCCGGTGTGAAGTCGGCGAACACCCGGTAATCTCCCGCCCGCGACGGCGTGAGCGTGAACTTCCACTCGCCTACCCTGCGCCCCGGCTCCGGATGCAGGTGCTGGTAGTCGGAGAGCGTCGGGTCCACGACGAGGAGGTGGAGCTTGCGCGTGTGCTCGACGATCAGGTCGGCCGGGCCGATGGCCTTGCCGCTGGCCGTGCTCAGGCTGAGCGTGAACTCCACCGGCTCGCCGCGCGCGAGGGGACGGTCGCTCTTCAGCGTCATGACCACCGGCGAGCGCGCCGACACGACGGGAATGAACTGCGGGTTGGCCGGATCGCAGAACTCGATAGCCCCTTTCCCCTCCAGCCGAAAATCCATGTGGTTGACCTGCGAACCCACCGGCAACAGGCGGATGCCCGCGTAGAGCGCCACTGCGGCCGCGGTGATGAGGATGACTTGGCTGTTCCTGGTCATGACTTCCGCAACCGCTTCACAAAGTCGTCGATCTGCCACGAGCTGCCGTCGGCGCGGTAGATGATGCGGCCCTGCTCGTCGATGAGCACGGTGGCGAGCGTGTGCTTGATCGTGGCGCCCTCGAAGTCGCGGATCACACCGAGCTGAGCGAGCAGGTGGCGCACGGCGGCGTCGGGCCCGGTGAGAAACGACCAGTTGGCCAGATCGAGTCCGCGCACCTCGGCGTAGTCGCGCAACACGCCGGGCGTGTCGAACTCCGGGTCGAGGGAGATGGAGACGAGCTCGAAATCCTTCGCGCCGGCCTCGCGCGCAGACTTTTGCAGCTGCGCCATCTTGAGGGTCGCGGCGGGGCACATCGTCGCGATCGGACAGCGGGTGAAGATGAAGTTCAGCACCACGCGCTTCCCGCGGAAACGGTTCGCGGGGACCGTGCGGCCCTCCTGGTCGAGCAGGGTGAACGTCGGCAGATTTTCGCCGATCTCACGGTAGGCGTCCTTGCCGCGGATGGTCGTGTCCTGCGCGATCGCCTTGGCCGCCGCATCGAGCGTGGAGACGGTCACGGAATCGTCGGGCCAGATTTTCTCGAGGAAGTAATCCTCGCCGCGCTCGACCAGTTCGGCGCGGATGCGCTGGCCGGGCTTGGCGTTGGCCACGTCGGCCTTGGTCACCTTGAACTCCATCGTCATGGCGGGCATGTAACCCTTGATCTCGTCGTGCGTGACGATCAGCACCTGACGCTCGGCGTCGGCCTGGAGGATCTCGCCCCTCAATGCCACCCGCACCTCACCGGACTTGCGCATCTCCGGAGTCTTCCGGGCCACTTCAGCCTCGCTCAAACCGGAGTCCGCGTTGAGGACCACGTTTGACTCGTCTTTCACTGTCGCCGTCTTCTCCACCTTGCCGCAACCAGCCAAGGCCATAAGCAGACCAAAGGCGGCGAGGGCGGCGGAC
Source organism: Verrucomicrobiota bacterium (assembly GCA_030916665.1). GTDB lineage: Bacteria > Verrucomicrobiota > Verrucomicrobiia > Opitutales > Opitutaceae > Lacunisphaera. The sequence goes on along the minus strand of JAUPWC010000044.1, from coordinate 2,754 downwards.
GAATACCTTGGCGACATGCCCCCAACCCATTTGCCAAGCGGGGCAATTGTCAAAAGGTTTGCGCCGCGCCGGCGTGGGCTATGACCTGCCGGATTCCACGTCATCACCCCTCCTGATGTCCCGCAACGCCGCCTACAAGCCCACCCTCGCCTGGTTCGCCGCCATCGGCAGCGCCTGGGTCTTTGTGCTCGTCGCGCTGGGCGCCCTCACCACCACCATCGGTGCGGGCATGGCGTTTCCCGACTGGCCGCTTTCCAACGGCTCGGTCAACCCGCCCGGCTGGCTCAAGGAAATCGACAAGTTCGCCGAACACTCGCACCGGCTCTCGGGTGTGGTGATGGGACTGGTGACCATCGGACTCGCCGTGTGGCTGCACCTTCGGGAGAAGCGCGCCTGGCTGCGCCAGCTCGGCTGGTGGGCGCTGGGCATCGTGATTTTCCAGGGCCTGATCGGCGGCAAGCGCGTGTTGCTCGACTCGCTCGCCGTGCCGGGATTCGACATGACGCTCGGCCAGATGCTGCGCCTGCCGCACGGCATGCTCGCGCAGGTCTATGTGTGCGTGCTCTTCGCCATCGTGGCCGGGTTGTCTCGCCCCTGGGTCGCCAACACCATCGGCGAGGCCTCGCGCCGTGTGCGGCTGCTCGGTGGACTCTGCCTGTTCCTGCTGTTCGTGCAGCTCGCCGTGGCCGTGACGATGCGACATAACCACGCCGGCATGGCCATCGGCTTCTTTCCGCACTCGCAGCCCGACGGCTCGCTCCTGCCCGCCCACTGGGACTACCGCGTCGCCCTGCAGTTCATGCATCGCGTGCTGGCCGCGCTCATCGGCATCGCGGTCGCGGCCTACGGTCACTTCCTCTGGCGCGACCGCGGGCTGCACCCGTTCGTGCGGTCGGGCAGCTTCGTGTTGCTCGGGCTGGTGGCGGTGCAGATTCTCCTCGGCGCGAAGATCATCTGGACCGGCCGCAGCGTGACGATGACGACCGGCCACGTGGTGTTCGGCGCGCTGACGCTGGCAACGACTTTTGCCGTGGTGTTCCTGACGCAGCGCAACATGATTGAACACCCCAAACCATGACCGAGACCGGTGAACCGCATCCGACCGGAGTCACGGCGGCCGCCGTGCCGCGCGCGACCTGGCGGCATTATCTCGAGCTGACAAAGCCGCGACTGAGCCTGATGTCGGTCATCACCGCCATGGTCGGCTACCTCGCGGCCGTGCCCTACTCCTACTGGGATCTGCCGCGCACGTTCCTCGTCGTGCTCGGCACGGCGCTGTGCGCCGGCGGGGTGGCGGCGTTGAACATGTGGATGGAGGGCGACACCGACGCCAAGATGCAGCGCACCGCCGGCCGGCCGATTCCCGCCGGCATCATCCAGCCCGGCTCGGCCTTCGTCGTCGGCTGGGCCCTGTGCATCACGGGCCTGGTGCTGCTCTTCAAGCTGGTGAACGGCCTGTCGGCGTTGATTGCACTCGGCACGATCGTGGCCTACCTCGCGATCTACACGCCGGCCAAGCGCTGGTCGCGCTGGAACACCGAGCTCGGCGCCATCAGCGGGGCGTTGCCGCCGCTCATCGGCTGGGCCGCCGCCGGCCGCTCGAATCCCGGCCTCGGCTGGTCGCTGTTCGCCATCATGTTCGCGTGGCAGATGCCGCACTTCTTCGCCCTCGCCTGGACCTACCGCAAGGACTACGCCGCCGCCGGCATGCCCATGCGCTCGGTGGTGGACCCGAGCGGAAACGGGCTCGCCCGCTGGACCTTTTTCTGGACGGTGCTGCTGACCGCGGTGAGCCTGCTGCCGACGCTGCTCGGCTACTGCTCCTGGTATTATTTTGCCGTCGCCGCGATGCTCAACCTGTGGATTTTGCGCTCGGCCTTCGTCTTCCTTGATCCCGCCCGCCGCGATACCGAGGCCCGCCGGCTGTTTTTCATTTCGATCACCTACCTGCCCCTGCTCCTCGCGCTGCTCGTGGCCGACCGGATGATTTTCAAACTGTAGGAGCCCGTATTCCATGACCGTCCAGGACATCCCGACCCTCAACGCCGCGCTCAACGCCACGGCCACCCTCCTGATTCTCGCCGGCTTCGTGTTGATCAAACAGGGCAAGCGCGACGCCCATCGCGCCGCCATGCTCTCGGCCGGGGCGGTTTCGGCCATCTTCCTCGTCGGTTACGTCGCCCACAAGCTCCTGGTCAAGGGCGTGCACACGCCCTTCGGCGGCGATAGCCCCGCGATCCGCGCCATCTACTACACGATGCTCTTCTCGCACATCGTGCTGGCCGTCGCCATCGCTTGGCTCGTGCCCAAGACCTTCGCCATCGCGCTCAAGGGCGACTACGAGCGCCACAAGCGCTGGGCCAGGATCACCTTTCCCATCTGGCTCTATGTGTCCGTGACCGGAGTACTGGTTTATTTCTTCCTCTACCAGTGGTGGCCGGCAGTCCCGGCGAGCTGAGCCGACGTGGGCGAGGTCGCCCACGCTCCAGTTCTTGGAGCCACGGCGCACCTCCGTGGTTGCGAGAAAAAAGCCGGGCGCGAAGCCCGGCTTGGAAATCGTAGCGGCGGTCTGCGATCGCCGGACGGCGCTCATAGAGCGCCGCTACCGCGAGCCGTTTACTTCACCACCATCACGCCCTTCATGCCGGCGATGAAGTGGGCCGGGAAGGAGCAGATGAAGGGATACTCGCCGGCTTCGGCGGGGGCGGTGAACACGATCTCCTCGCTTTGCTTGGGTCCGAGGAGCTTGGTGTG
>JAUPWC010000452.1 GCA_030916665.1 Verrucomicrobiota bacterium | reverse complement strand
CTCGGCCGCACCGAGGTTCACGGCCACTCCCTCTTCGAGGGCGCCGGCTTGATGGGCCTGTCGGTTCTGCTCGTCGCCGTCGGCATCGGCGCCGGCTGGGCGCTCTACGGACGCCGCCCACGCGCCAGTGCCGGGGCGCCCGATCCGCTCGCCACCCAGGCCCCCGGCGTCATCGCGGTGCTGGCAGCCCGTCTTGGTTTCGACGAACTCTACGGCGCCACGGTCATCCGTCTCACCAACGCCTTCGCTGGCTTCTGCGCCTTCCTCGAAAAATGGCTGTGGGACGGCGCCGTCCGCTTCCTCGCCTCACTGGGTGAATTCACCGGCTCGACCGGACGCGACACCGACGAACAGGTCCTCAACGGCGGCTTCGATGCCACCAGCGAAAAGCTCCGCGGCACCGGCACCGCCTACTCCAAGGCCCAGACCGGCGACGCCCACGGCTACCTGCGCAGCATCGCCCTCGGCATCGTGTTCCTGCTGATCCTCGTGATTCTGGGAGGTGCGCGATGAACCCTTCCCTTCCCATCGTTCTCGTTCTCCTAATCCTAATCGTTCTCTCGTCCTGCCTTCGCCTGTTTTCTCCGAGAGAACGAGGAACGATAACGATTAAGAGAACGATTGGCAGCCTCCGGCTGCCGGGAGGTGCGCGATGAGCCTGCTCTCCTGGATTATCTTCGCCCCCTGGATCGGGGCTCTGCTGGTGTTCCTGCTGCGCTGCAAGCTTTCGCCCCGGCTCGCCCGCGTGCTGCCCGTCGTCTTCAGCCTGTCCACCCTCGCCTTGGGCCTCGTTGCACTTTCCCGCTTCGACCCCGCCCTCACTGGCCTGCAATTCGTGGAGAAACAGCCCTGGATTCGCGCGCTCAATGTCCGTTACCACGTCGGCCTCGACGGCCTGAGCCTCGTGCTGGTGCTGCTCACCGGTCTGCTCGCCCCGCTGGCGCTTTTCGGCACGACCCGTGCGGTGCGCTGCCCGGCCATCCACGGCGCCTTGTTCCTCATTTTGCAAGGCAGCGCGCTCGGCGTGTTCCTCGCGCTGGATTTCTTCCCGTGGTTCATCTTCTGGGAGCTGAGCCTCGTGCCCGCCTTCTTCCTCATTAAACTTTGGGGCGGTCCTGGTGCCAGTCGGGCAGCCTACCAGTTCGTGATCTACACGATCGGCGGCAGCGCGTTCATGCTGCTGGGCTTCGCCGCTCTCTATGCCGCCACCGGGACCTTCGACTTCATCGAACTCGCCGCCCTCGGCCGGGCTGGATTGATTGCGGAGAAACTCGCCGTGATCGGCGGCCTCTGGCCGCAGGCGGTCTTCCTCGGCGTGCTGCTCGGCCTCGCGGTCAAGGTTCCGCTCTTCCCCTTTCACGCGTGGCTGCCTCCGGTCTACGCCGAGGCCCCGACCGGCACCTCGATGTTCCTCACCGGCGTGATGTCCAAGATGGGCGTGTATGGCTTTCTGCGGATTCTCTGGCCGATTTTCCCGCAGCCACTGCAGGCCGCTGCCACTCCCCTGCTCTGGCTCGCTCTCGCCGGTGTGGTGCTCAGCGCCTTCGCCGCCATGCGCCAGACCGACCTCAAGCGGATGGTCGCCTACTCCTCCATCAACCATCTGAGTTACTGCCTGCTCTCGCTCTTCGCGGTCAACTCCTGTGGGAGCGAGCTTGCTCGCGACGCCTCGGTCGCCGCCCTGAGCGGCACGATTCTCCAGATGTTCAACCACGGCCTGTCCGCCGCCGCGCTCTTCTTTTGCGTCGGCGTGCTGGAAGACCGCTCGGGCGGCAAACGCGGCCTCCTCGACTTCGGCGGCGTGCGCTCCGCCGCCCCGGTCTTCGCCGGATTCTGCGGCATCGCGCTGTTCTCCTCGCTCGGTCTGCCCGGTCTCAATGGCTTCGTCGGTGAGTTCCTCATCTTCCGTGGCGTCTTCGGCCTCGCTCCCTGGGCCGCGGCCAGCGCCACCCTCGGCCTGCTCGCCACCGCGCTCTTCCTCCTGACCTTCTGGCAGCGCGTCTTTCACGGTCCCGCCTCCGATGCCGGCATGAACTTCCGCGACCTCGACTTCACCGAGAAGGCCACCCTGCTCCCGCTCCTCGTGCTGATGTTCCTCCTCGGCGTGTGGCCCCAGTTGCTCGCCGGCCTGATCAACCCGCTCGTCCTCTCCTGGACGGCCACCCTGCCATGAAAGTCGAAAAGCAATTTTTAACACAGAGGACACGGAGTTCACAGAGGCAGAAGGAAATTTCTCATTCCCCAAACCTCTGTGCTCTCTGTGACCTCTGTGTTGAACTGCCTTGGTTAGCCCGCCCATGAACGCCCTGCCTTTCACGATCTACGCCTCCTTCGCCGGCGCGCTGCTCGCGCTGGTCGCCGGGACGCGTTCGGCCGCGACGGCACGCATCGTGGCGCTCGTCACCGCGCTCACCGCCTGGGGCATCGTCCTCGCGGCCGGCGCGAACTTCGTGCCGGCGGCCGGACTCCAGACCTTGGTCAACGCGTCCTGGATTCCCGAGCTGGGCATCCGCTATCACCTCGCGGCCGACGGCATCAGCCTGACGCTCCTCGTGCTGACCGGCCTGGCGGCGACGGCGGGCGTGCTCTTCTCCTGGAACATCGAGCACCGCACCGGCGAGTTTTTCGCCCTCTATCTCGCCCTCATCGGCGGCGTCTATGGCGTGTTCCTGAGCGCCGACGCCTTCGCGCTCTTCGTCTTCTACGAGATCGCCATCGTCCCGAAGTATTTCCTCATCGCGAACTGGGGCTCGACCAACCGCGAATACGGCGCGATGAAACTCGTGCTCTACTCCTTCGCGGGCAGCGCACTGGTGCTCGCCGGCATGCTCTGGGCCTACGGCGCCGGGCACGCCACGGGCTTCGGCTTCCCGGAACTCATCGCCGCCACCGGACGCCTCGGCCTCGCCTCGCAGGTCGGTGTCGTCGCCCTCGTGTTCACCGGTTTCGCCACGCTCGCGGGCATGTTCCCGCTGCACACGTGGGCGCCCACCGGCCACGTCGCCGCGCCCACCGCCGCCTCGATGCTGCTGGCCGGCGTGGTCATGAAGCTCGGCGCCTACGGCTGCCTGCGCGTGGCCATGCCTCTCTCGCCCGAGGCCTTCGCCCTGCTGCAACCCACCATCGCGTGGCTGGCCATCATCGGCATCGTCTATGCCGGTCTGGTCGCGCTCGTGCAGGAGGACTTCAAGTTTGTCATCGGCTACTCGAGCGTGAGCCACATGGGCTTCGTGGTGCTCGGTCTGGCCGCCGCCAACCCCGCGGCCGTGAGCGGCGCGGTCTTCCAGATGTTCTCGCACGGTGTCATCGCCGGCCTGCTCTTCGCCGTCGTCGGCCGGATGGTCTATGAACGCACCCACACCCGCCGCCTCGCCGACCTGCGCGCGCTGCCCTTGCACAAGCTGATGCCCTTCGCCGCAGTGGTCTTCGTGCTCGCCGGCCTCGCCTCCATGGGCCTGCCGGGCTTCAGCGGCTTCCCCGCCGAGCTGACCATCCTCATCGGCGCCTGGCAGCGCAACCCGCTCTGGGCGCTGGCCGCCGCCAGCGGCGTGCTCATCGCCGCGGCCTTCACCCTGCGCGCCATTCAGGTCTCGTTCTTCGGCAAAGTGGAGCCGGTTGACCCCAACCGGCTTGAGCGCGTTGAGGTCAACGCGCTCCACCTCGATTCCATCACCTGGCCCGAGAAACTCGGCGCGCTCCTGCTGCTCGGCGCGACGATCTTCCTCGGCCTCAGTCCCGACACGCTCTTTGACTGGATCCGGCCGGCGCTCCAATCGCCCGTCTTCCAATCCATCCTGACCGGAGGTGCGCAATGAACCCGCCCTTCCCCATCGTTCTCGTTCTCTTAATCCTAATCGTTCTCTCCGCGCCTTTCCTCCTATCCATCCCGAGAGAACGAGGAACGATTTGGAGAACGAGAATGATTGGCAGCCTACGGCTACCCGGAGGTGCCTCATGACTGCCGACTACGCCGGACTCTTCCACGCCCTGCGACCCGAGATCCACCTCGTGGTCGGCGCGCTGCTGGTGCTGGGCTTCGACCTCGTCTGGGCGCGCCACCGTCCGGGCAGCCGCCCCCACGTCGCCCTCGCGCTCGGCACCATCGCTCTGCTTATGGCCGGATGGGAAGCCTCCACGCTGCCGGCCTCCGGCCGCGTCTTCGGCGGAACCTTCTTCCATGATCAGCTCGCCATCGTCACCCGCACCGGCGTGATCGGCCTCGCTGCGCTCGCGCTGGCCCTGCTCCCCCATTCCGCGAAGCTCCGCCACCCCGCCGAGTTCACGGCGATCCTCCTTTTCGCCACGACTGGATTCAGCCTCATGGCCGCGGCCAACAACCTGCTCGTCGCCTTCGTCGCGCTCGAACTGGCCAGTCTCTCACTCTACGCGCTGGCCGGCTTCGACAAGACCAGTCCGCAATCGGCCGAGGCGGCCCTGAAATACTTCCTCTTCGGCGGCATGGCGGCGGCGTTTCTCCTCTTCGGCTTCAGCCTGCTCTACGGCCTGACCGGCTCGATCAACCTGAACTACATCGCCGGCCACCTGGCGCAGGCCCAGTCGCCGCTGCTGATCGTGGCGCTCGTGATGATCCTCGCCGCCTTCGGCTTCAAGGCCGCCGCCGCGCCCTTCCACCTCTGGGCGCCCGACGTCTATCAGGGCGCGCCCGCCCCGGCCGCCGCGCTCATCGCTTCTGCCTCGAAACTCGCCGGCCTTGTGCTCTTCACCCGCCTGCTCTGGCCCGGACTCGGCGCCGCGGCCGGCACGGTTGCCCACACCCCCGTCACCGTCGGTTGGGCCCCGGTGGTCGCGCTCATCGCCGGCGCCTCGCTGCTGCTGGGCAACATCGGCGCGCTCGCCCAGTCCAACGTCCGCCGCCTGCTCGCCTACTCTGCCATCGCCCACGCCGGCGCCCTGCTGCTCGGCGTGCTCGCCGCGGGGCGCATCGGCCCGGGGCCTCTGTTCTACTACGCCGCCACCTACGGCCTCGCGACGGTCGGCGCCTTCGGCGTCATCGCCGCGCTGGAATCCTCCGGACGCGTCCAGTCGCTCACCGACCTGGCCGGCCTGCACAAACGCTCGCCCTTCCTCGCCGGCTGCCTCGCCCTGTTCGTGCTCTCGCTGGCCGGCATCCCGCCGCTCGCCGGTTTCTTCGGCAAGTTCGCCGTCTTCGCCTCCGTGCTCAAGGTCGGCGGCCTGCAAGGCCCCGCCGGCTGGCTCGTGATCCTCGCCATCGCCCTGAGCGCCGTCGCGCTCTATTATTACCTGCTCATCCTGAAACAGGCGCTCGTCGCCGCCCCCGCGGCTGAGGCCGCTCCCGTGAAGCCCCCCCTGCCCGCCCGCCTCTCCCTGTTGGTCGCCGCCGCACTCATCGTGTTGTTCGGCGTATGGCCTTCTCTGCTGCTGGGGTTGTTCTGAGTTTGCGGTCGGGCACCCGACGCG
>JAUPWC010000451.1 GCA_030916665.1 Verrucomicrobiota bacterium | reverse complement strand
CTCGTTGAACAGGGGCAGATAGCAGCCGGTCGCAGGGTTGCCTCGGCATTCTGCTCGGGTGGTAAACACCGGACGTGATGCAAGCTTGAGCCCGCTCAAGGAGCTCGCGTCGGTGCCAGGGTAGACTGAAGGCTCCGACAATCCCACGCTCATGTCCCAACCTACCGCTTCACTCTACGACCGGATGGGTGGCCGCCAGGCTCTGGCCAACCTGCTGCGCTATTTCTATGCTGACGTGCGTCAGCACAAGGAAATCGGCCCGATCTTCGCGGCGCACATATCCGACTGGCCATCGCATCTGGAGAAGATCGCCGACTTTTGGTCGGGAGTCACCGGCGGCCCGGCCAGATACAGCGGTCCGATGCCTTTCAAGCACCTGCACCTCCACCTGGGGGAGCACCACTTTCAAGCCTGGCTCGGTCTCTGGCACCGCCATTGTCGCGCGCACCTGACAGAACGAGAGGCAGAAGACCTGATTCGTCTCGCCGAAGGCATAGGTCTGAATCTGCGTCAGATCATAGCCATGCACGGCGCACGCCAGAATCAATCTCCAGCCGGAGGCCCTCTGGCTTCGACGAAAGTTTGATCGCCACGATGGCCCACGACACGCCCCTCATGAGTTCAGCGACTCCCGCCGTGCTCGATGCGCGGTTGATTCCCTGCTCTGGCAAACATGAGCTGATTTTCCGGCGTTGGGCGGCGCTGCAAGTCGGTGAGAATTTTGTCCTGCTCAACGATCATCGCCCCGAGCCGCTGCGGCGGCAGTTCGAGCAACTCGTGCCGGACTGCTACGAGTGGCGTGAGATTGAGCCGCCGGCCGGCGCATTCGCGGTTCGGTTGACCCGGCTGCAACCCGACCCGGCGGGTCTTGATCTGCGGCGCGTGAGCGGGTGCGGACTCCGGCCTGCGCCGGCGGAGGGCGACAATCCGATTCTCGTGCAATTGCAGTTCGATTACCGCGATCTGGCGCCGGAGATGGCTCGGGCGACCCTGTTGCGTTTTGCCACGGATCTGCCGGAGGGCACGGAATTGCTCGCGGTGCTGCGGCAACCCGATCCCGAACTTGATCACGGCCTGACCGCGCTCAACCGCGCGTTTCGCGGCGAGGCGCTGCCCGCGGCGTCGCCGGGGTGGCGCTACTCGATCCGACACCCGGATTGAGCTTGAACCGCGACAACGTCGGCGGTGGACGCACCGCCGACACCGGCCGGTCCGTCGGGCGGATTCAGGCGACGAGGTCGAGGCGGGCGCGCACGCAGCGGGCGAGATCGTCCGGCGTGAAAGGTTTGCGGATAAAATTGAATCCTTCCTGCAGCAGCTGGTCGTGGCGGATGCGGTCGGCGGTGTAGCCGCTCATGAACACCACGCGCAACCCGGGCCGATCCGCGCGCAGGCGGTCGGCCACCTGCTGGCCGTCGAGCCCGCCGGGCATGATCATGTCGGTGAGCAGCAGATCGAGCACCGGCATTTCGGCGACGACACGGAGCGCCTCGGGGCCGTTGGCGGCTTCCCGCACCCGGTAGCCGTTCATCGTCAACACGCGCACGGCCAGTTCGCGAACCGCGGAATCGTCCTCGACCACGAGCACGATTTCCCCGCGGGCGCCAGCCGGTGAACGTCCGGCGGCCGGCACCCAATCCTGCCGGTCGCCATTGTCCAGGGGCAGCAGCACCTCAAAAGCGGTCCCCTGACCGGGCTCGCTGGTGACGTTGATGAAACCGCTGTGCTGGCGCACGATGCCGAAGACCGTGGCGAGCCCCAGCCCCGTGCCCTTGCCGGGTTCCTTGGTGGTGAAAAACGGCTCGAAAATTCGGGTCAGGACTTCCGGGGCGATGCCGCATCCGGTGTCGGTCATCCGCAGCCTGGCGTGCATGGCTGCTATCATTTCCGGGTGGCGGCGGCGCAGTTCCTCGCCGGGTTGCACGAGTTCGGTGGCGACAGTCAGATCCCCGCCGTCGGGCATGGCGTCGCGGGCGTTGACGGCAAGGTTCATGAGCACCTGGTCCAGCATGCCCGGATCGGCGCGGATGAAAACCGGCCGGGTGTGCAGCTGCAGCCTCAACCGCACGTCCTCGCCGATCAGGCGCTGGAGCATGCGCGTGACGCCGGTCACGGCTTCGTTGAGATCGAGGGTGCGCGGTTGAATCTCCTGCCGGCGGCTGAAAGCAAGCAGTTGGTGGGTGAGCGTGGCCGCCCGGGAGGAGGCGCGGCCGATCTCGTCGAGCGCGGTGGTCAGCTCCGCCTCGCTCGTGCCGGGCATGCGGGCGAGGCTGGCGTTGCCCTGGATGACGGTGAGCAGGTTATTGAAGTCATGGGCCACACCGCCGGCGAGCTGGCCGATAGCCTCCATTTTTTGCGACTGGCGCAGTTGCTCCTCGAGGGCGAGCCGTTCGGTGATGTCCTGTTTGATGGCGATGAAGTGGGTGATCCGCCCGTCGGCGTCTGCGATTGGGGTGATCGTCTGGCGTTCATGATAGAGCGTGCCGTCCTTGCGGCGGTTGACCAAATCTCCCTGCACAACCTCCCCGGCCAAGATTCGACGCCAGACATCGGCGTAGAATGCCCCGTCTTGCCGGCCCGACTTGAGAAACCGGGGATTCCGGCCGACCGCTTCCTCGGCGGCATAGCCGGTGAGGCGCGTCCAGGCCGGGTTGACCCATTGGATGACCCCCTCGCGATCGGTGATCATGATCGCGTTGGCGGCGGCGCCGAGGGCCGAGGCTTGGAGGCGCATGGCGGCCTCGGCCTGGCGGCGGCCGGCGGTCTCGCGTTCGAGTTCTGCGACTTGCTGGCGGACCCGTTGGAGGAGGCTCGCATTGCGCAGGCTCAGCGAGAGAGTCGAGGCGATGGCCTCCAGAAACGTTGCCTGGTCGGAAAAATCCCGGACCGCGACGGAGCCGAGCCCAAGCACCCCGATCAGCTCATTTTCCACCGTCAGCGGCAGGGAGGCAAAAGAGCGCAGTCCCGCGACCTTGCATTCACAGCGGTTGCAACGGTGATCATGGTGGATGTCAGGACAGTAATAGGGTGCCCGTTGGTCCACCGAGTGGCCGCAAAGACACTCCCCGAGGGTCAGGCAGCCTGTTTGGACGGCACACCGGGGGGCGCCGGCCGGACCCGAGCCCAACGGGGCAAGACCGCTTGCGGTCTGTTGGAACATGACGACGAAATCGGCATGTGTCGCCGCCACAATCTGTTCGATCGCGACAGGCACGAGACGGGCGAGATCGGGTTCGGCCGCCAGCCGGCGCCCGAGCAGGTGGAGCGCCGAAAATTCCTCCCTGCGGTGCGCCAGCGAATCGCGGGCCTGCCGCACGGAGGTGAGATCGAAGCCGAGGCCGACGAGATGGGGCTGGCCGTCCAGAATCACGCGCTCGCCGGTGAAGTAGTAGGGCGTGCGGGTGCCGTCGCGGGCCAGCAGGGTGGCCTCGACGGTCGAGGACCCGGAGGCAAAAACCTCCGCGATGCGTTCACGCACGGTCGCGTGGTCTTCCGGAGCGAGAAAATCGAAGGGCGCCTTGCCGACCAGCTCCCGCGCCGGATAGCCGGTCTCGCGGGCAAAGTTGTCGTTCCACTGCACGAGACGCCCGTCGGTGTCGTAAAGGTAAAATATGCCGGGCAAGCTGCGGAGGGTGGAGGCGGCGAGCGCCCGCTCGCGGGCTAGGGCATCGGTGGCGCGCTTGCGCTCGATCAGCAGCCCGATTTGGGCCGCCGCGGCGGCGAGCAGCGCGACGAAGTGCTGGTCATGCGGGCGGGGTGTTCGCAGGAAAAAGACCACGACCAGCACGATCTTGCCGTGGGCTACGACGGGGACACCCAGGGCGGCTTTGAGCCCGGCTGACGCCGCGGCTCCCCTTCGGGGAAAGTTGGCGGCCTGCTGCACGTTTTCGATCCAGACAGGCTTTCCGGTGGCAAATACGGTGCCGGGCAGTCCTTCCGCGGGGGCGAAGGTGTGCGCGCGGGTCACCCGGGCGAACTCCTCCAACGCAGCCTCCGCCGCCGACCACACGCGGTCGCACTCCAAGTGCGCGTTCTCCGCCGTGGGCCGCCAGGCTTCGCCAAACACCCAACCGGCCGTCTCGCAGACATGCCGCAGCACGAATTCGATCGCCTGGTGCTCGTCCTCGGCCTCGGCGATGCCGCGAGTGAGGTGCTGGAGCAGCGCGGCCTCTTCCTGGGCACGCCGCTGGGCGGTGATGTCCAGCGTGGAAAGGAT
>JAUPWC010000450.1 GCA_030916665.1 Verrucomicrobiota bacterium | reverse complement strand
TCAGGTCGTAGTCGCCGAACGGGTCGAAGTCGCCGAAGTAGGCCCGGTTCGCGGCCAGCCGCTCGTAGTCGGCCTTCCACAGCACCTTGGTGCCGCAGAGCGTGTCCTTGACCGGCTGACCGAGCAGCCAGGTAAAGATGAGGCCGAAGGCCTTGTTCGCGCAGAGATTCAGGAACTGCATGGCCTTTTCGTCCATCGGATAGACGAGGCGCACGCCGTTGGCGAACTCGGCCTGTTCCTGGGCGAGCACGGCATAGAACTTGGGCAGCTCCTCGGGCGGCATCGTGAGGTCGGCGTCGAGGATCATGAGGATGTCGCCGGTCGCGGCGGCGAAGCCCAGGCGCACGGCGTCGCCCTTGCCGCGGCCGGTCTGCTGCATGATCTTGATGTTACGGCCGAGGTTCTCGCGGGCGACCTGCTGGATCTTGTCCCAGGTGTCGTCCTTCGAGTGGCCCTCGACAAAGATGAGTTCCGTGCCCGCGCCCATCTCGGGCGTGCGCAGGACGGCAGCGGCGATGTTGCCGGCCTCGTTGCGGGCCGGGATAATGACGGAGACGGTCGGTTTGGCGGCCGACGCCGCGGGCCGGGCGGGCCGGGCGGCGATGAAGATGGTGAGACAGAACCACTGGAGCAGGGGTGCCAGCCACCGGTTGGCCAGGTAGTCCAGGCCGAACAGCCAGAAGGGAACCAGCACGCGTCCCTGGCAGGTGATCGGATTCCAGCCGCCGAGCTGCATGAGGTTCACGACGTCAGAGGTGGCGAGCCAGCTGCTTTGCGGCTGACGGTTCTTGAGTCCGAACAGCGTCGCGAGCGAGAGGAACGGGCGCCAGAGGGAATTGTGGAAGTTCACGAACAGCCGCGTGTCGGCGTGGGCAACGGTCTGGAGTCGCTCGAACAGCATCTGGACATCGGCCGAGAAATTCAGGGTGTCGGAGATGATGATGCAGTCGAAGCGCTCGGCGAGTTCCAGCGTTTCACCCGCCTGCACGTGGAATTCGGCGTCGGGCACGCGCGCGCGGGCGAGTCCGACCTGGTGCGGTGACAGGTCCACGCCGACCTTGCGACGCGCGTTCAGTCGCGCCACCAGCTCCCCGCTGCCGCAGCCGATCTCCAGCACGGAGGCCGTGGGCGGGATCAGCAGGTTGTAGTAGCGGGCCAGCAACGCGCGGTAGTGGCGGGCCGGGCCGTTGGGCGGCGAGGCGGTTTCAAAAAAGGAACGGACCTTTTCGAGATGCTGGCGGGCGATGGCGGAGGGACCGGACATGTCAGTTAGGCTCCTTTTCCAGCACGACCAGCAGCCGCGCCGCGAAGATGCGGGGGAACGGAGTCGTGAGAAAGTCGATGGTGCGCATGAGTCCGTGCAGGAACCGGCCGCCGAGTTGCGGGCCCGAAAAACCGCCGGAGGCGAAATAGTCGAAGGAGGTGAGCGGCCGGACTTCGGCGAGTTTCCAGCCTTTCAGCCGGGCATGCCCTTCGCCCCACCAGAACAGGCGCGTGGCCGAACCCTGCGCGGCGTAGTAGTCGGCATCGGCGGCCCGGAACCCGGCGGGAGCATCCCAGGTGATGGGGTCCTTCACCGCCACGGGTTCATGATGGAAGAAGTGATAGACCAGACGGCCGACCCAGCTGGCCGCCGGTTCGAAGAGGATCAGCCGCCCGCCCGGAGCCAGCACGCGATGGAATTCCTCCAGGGCCGTGCCGGGATACCGGAGGTGGTGCCACACATCGAACAGGATGAGATGGGAGACCTCGCCGTCGCCGAAGCTCAGTTCATAGCAGTTCTCATGACGATCGAGCCAGGGGTTGGGGAAGAGGTCGGTGGTCAGGCAGTGCGGGATCACTTCCTTGATGCGGCCCATGCCCGAGCCCAGCTCCACCACCGGACCGGAAAGCTGCGGATTCAGGCGCGCCGCGATCTGCCGGTAAAATCCGCGGTAGATCTCCCGCAGCATCGGTTTGCGATCCCATGCCGCGCGGTTGCGCTGGATCTCGATGTTGTGTTGCTCCAGGGGGAGCGCGGCGGTGGTGGTCATACGGCGTTGGCCAGCAGCCATAGGGTCAAGGGGCCGGCCGGGCTGACAAGCTCATAAACCCGGATTCCGCGATTGCCGGTGTAACGCGGCGGGAGCCGCGGGATTTTCGGAAGCCGTCGCAAATTCCTGTCCCTGCGCTCCCGCGCAGGGCTACAAAATCCCAAGCAAAACCGGAATCCGGGATAAAACCATTCGCCTGGTGCCGCCCACTGCGCTCAAACGGGCAGCAGTTGCCGGTAGAAACCGGCCAGGGTTTCGGCGCTGCGCCGCCAGCTGAAATGTTGCTCGGCATAGGTGCGGGCGCCCGTGCTCAGCCGCTCGTGGAGCGCGGGGTCGCGACGCAGTTCGCCGACCGCGGCGGCGATGCCGGCGGCGTCGGCCCGGTCGAGGACGTAGGCGTCAACGCCATGGCGGACCAGCGTGCCGAGATTGGTGCGCGGCAGGATCACCGGACGCCCGAGGGCGAAGAACTCGGGCAGCTTGGAGGGGAAGCGATAGTCGTTGAAGGCGTCGGATTGGCCGGGCTGCACGAAGATGTCGGCCAGCGCCATGAGCGGCGGCAGGTGAGGGTGGTGCAGGAGCTGGCCAAGAGAGAGCACATGCGGGGCGACTTCGGCGGCGAGCGGTCCGAGGAAATCGACGGAGTCGCGGCCGGTGCGGATGAGCGTCACCGGCTCGCCGGCCTGATTCAAGCGCAGCACGGCGAGGTAGAGCTCGCGCATCTCGGCGGCGTTGGCGGCATGAACGTTGCCGTGGTAGAAGAGCACGGTTTCCCCGGGCCGGCGGTCGAGCAGCCGGCGGAAAGCGTCCGGGCGCGGCAGCGGACCGAAGCAGCGCGCATCCGCGGCGGGCCAGAGCAGCTGGTGGGGTCGGCCCGAGGGAATGAACTCGGTCAGGCGTCCGGTGATGTGGGTGACGCCGTCGGCCTGCGCGAGGAAATCGCGCGCGCGGTGCGGATGCGACAGGTCGGCGGGCACGAGGCGGTCCAGTTCCGCCGGAGTGAGCTGCGCCAGCTCGGCGGCCGGGCGGGCAAGGAACAGGGCGAGGAGTTCCTGCTCGTTATCCTCAAGATGAACCACGACGCGGGAGCCGTGGCGCGCCCGGACGTCTTCCGTGAGCCGACGGACATTCTCTCGTGTCGTCCAAGCCTGGATGATGTCCGGCCCGCGACCATCGGCGAACACGTTGCTGTCTCGCGCCACGTCGGCATGCAGCAGGCCACGGAAGGCCGGTGATGGGTGGTGCGAGAGCGTTTCGAGGTCGTGCGGAACGGCGATGGCGCAGGCATGGCCGGTGGCGGTCAGTTCGTTGGCCAGGGCAGCGGCATGGAGCGCGCTGTTGGACGCGAAGCTCCCGGGCAGCACGAACAGCACGTTGAGCGGCCGGGGTGAACGCGCCGGGGCCGGCGCGGTGACCATCCGACGATTTGCGACCAAAGGCACACGCGGAGCCGAGAAATCGAGATCGACCGGATGGTTTTCGTCGGTGCGGATGTCCACCTGCAGCAGCGTGCGGGCGATGGCGGTCGAGCCGTCGCCGAGCCGGGCCTTGAGCCGCACCGGGCCGCGGCCGGCGGAAAGGATCACGCGGCTCTTGAAACCGGCCAGCGCGGCGTGGGGTGAGGCGGGATGCTGGCGGGCGAGATCCGGGCGCGGGCGACCCAGGTCGCAGGGAATTTCCTGATGGCCGTAGCGGAGCGAGAGTTCGCACCCGAGGTGGTCTGGCTGGAAGGCCCAGCCTTCGACATGCACCCGCTTGGTCACGGTGCCGGTGGCGGCGGGGGCATCGATGCCCGCAAGCAGAGGGGTTGCTTCGACTGCCAGGGTCAGGGTCTTGAAGACCTGCCAGCGTCCGTCCGGCAGACGAGCTTCGAAGCGGGCGAGATGAACGCCGGCGGGCAACCGGCCTTCGATCACAAAACCGCAGCGACCGGCGGCCGGTTCCCGCGGATGCTGCGCGGCAAGGTCCGGGCGCGGCCGGTGCAGGGTGGCTTCGAGGCAAGCGGTCCCGGTCGCAAGCCGGACGGCCGGAGCTTCGGGTTGTCCGGCCGCTAGACACCATCCGGCGAGGGAAACGAGCCCGTCCCGGGCCCGCAATGGCCGGGGCGATTCGATCTCGGCGCGGACCAGGAACTGGGGCTGACCGCTCATGGCTTGCCGCCGAAAGCGCGCTCGAGCGAGCGCAGCCAGGCGGTCCACCGCCAGCTGCGGGAAGCCTTCATCGCGCGCTGCTCGGCATCGAGCTGGCTGATGCGGGCGAG
Organism: Verrucomicrobiota bacterium; assembly: GCA_030916665.1. Classification (GTDB taxonomy): domain Bacteria; phylum Verrucomicrobiota; class Verrucomicrobiia; order Opitutales; family Opitutaceae; genus Lacunisphaera. Next base: position 5,948 of record JAUPWC010000450.1, on the reverse strand, counting down.
CTGGGTGGCGACTCCGGATTGGGCGGAAGCCAGATCTTTTTCCAGCGAGGCGATGCGGGTGAGGTGCTGGCGTTCCGCCTCGGCCAGCTGGCCGGTGAGGAGATGAAGATTTTCGACCTCGGAGAGCAGCGCCTTTTCCCGGGCGGCGAGCCCACCGGCTTCGGCCCGGGCGGCGTTGAGCGCCTCGTTGGTCACATGCTGCAGGTGGCGCAGATGGTCGAACTCCGCCTGCAAACTGGCGCGGACGCGCTCCAAGTGGGCGGTTTCATCGACCTTGAGGTCGGCCAGCGCCTGCGCCGCGGAAAGGAGGTTCGTGGTCTCCGTCAACTTGGGCGCCAGTTCGTCGCGCACGTCCTCCAGCTCCATGATGCGCACCTGGGCCAGGATGAGCTGCTGTCGGAGCAGATTCAACTGGTCGGCCGGCGCGGCGGGGTCGGGCTTCATCGTGGCCAACACTCAACTTCCGCGGGCGCGGGATGTGAAGCCAATTGTCCGGCGCGGCCGGTCAGAAGTTGATTCGTTCCTGCTCGACGACGAGCGGACGCTTGGTGACGTGGGTGTGGATGGCACCGATGTATTCGCCGAGGATGCCGATGAAGAGCAGTTGGACCGAGCCGAGGAAAAACAGGCCGACGACGACCGGGGCCAGGCCGATGGTGAATTCCCGCCAGAGGATCAGTTTCAGCACGAGGTAGACCAGGCCGATCAGGAACGAGAGCGCGGACAGGGCGAAGCCGAACATCGTGGCGAGGCGGAGCGGCACCTTGCTGTGGTTGGTGAAGCCCAGCATCGCGACGTCGTAGAGGCTGTAGAAATTGCTCTTGGAAAAACCGCGCTTGCGCCGCGGTTGCACGAAGCTGACGCGCGCGATCGGGTAGCCCAGCTCGACGATGATGCCGCGGAAATACGGATACGGGTCGTCGAGCCGGCGCATCTGCTCGACCACGGACTGGTCGTAGAGCCCGAAGCCCGTGAAGTTTTTCAGCAGGTCCACGTTGCTGAAGCTCGCCACCACCGCGTAGTAGGCCTTGCGGGCCATGAAGAAGACCGCGGACTCCTCGCTCTCGTTCTTGATGGCGGCGACCACCTTGAAGCCTTCCTCCCACTTCGATACAAACTCGGTGATCAGTTCCGGCGGGTCCTGCAGGTCGGAGGCGAGGTAGATGACGGCGTCGCCGCGGGCCTGGAGGATGCCGTAGTAGGGCGAGCGGATGTAGCCGAAGTTGCGGGTGTTGAAGATGACCTTGATGCGCTTGTCCTCGGCGGCCATGCGGCGGAGCAGCGCGCGCGAGCCGTCGGTGGAGCAGTTGTCCACGATGATGTATTCCCAGGCATACTGCGGGAATTTCGCGGCGGCGGCGAAGACGCGCGCCACGAGGTCGGGCAGGTTGTCCTCCTCGTTGTAACAGCCGCTGACGAGCGTGATGGTTTTCATGGGACGGTCGGGCGCGGGTTCAGGCGAGGTGTTCCGATTTCGGGTGCAGCGTGCCGCCCATCTCCTCACGGAGCACGGCGCGCGGCAGCAAGGGCGACAGATCCTCGAGCGGGGGCGACACGAGCGTGCCGTCGGCCTGCTTGGCGAGGGAGAGCTTGGGATGGAAATACTGCTCGGGGTCCATGAACACCTCGACGATGCAGGGGCCGGTGGCGGCCTGCGCCTGCGGGAGCACCCGGTCGAAATCCTCCCAGGTGTGGATTTGCCAGGCGGGCAGGTCGAACGCGGCGGCGAGCTTCGTGAAGTCCGGGCAACTCACACCGGACTTCCGGTCGGTGCCGGAGTAGCGGCCGTCCATGATCGCCTTCTGCGTGTGCTTGATCATGAGGTAGCCGTCGTTGTTGAAGATGAAAAGTTTGATGGGCAGGCGGTGGTGGACGACGGTCTGCAGTTCCTGCAGGTTCATCATCATGCCGCCGTCGCAGTTGAGGCACATGACCTCCCCACGGTTGCGGGCGAAGGAGGCGCCGATCGCCCCGGGCAGGCCGAAGCCCATTTCGCCGAGGCCCTGGGAGGTAAGCAGCCGTTGCGGCGGCTTGATCGCGAGCGCCTGATGGCCGCAGAGCAGGGCGGTGCCCATGTCGGTCACGATGATCTGGTCGGGTTTCAGGTGCGGCCCGAGCTTCTCCATGAACCGGTAGGTGTTCATGAAGCCGCGCTGGTCGGCGTGTTCCGGTCCGATCCACGGGAAGCTTGCGCGCGTCGCCTGACAGCGGGAGACCCACGGCGCGTGGGCGGCGGCGGGGGCGCGCGGGGCGACTGCTTGCAGGGCGCGGATGAAATCGCCGGCGTCGGCGTGGACCGGATGATTGAAACGCTGCGGGTATTTCCGCAGCTCGGTCGGATCAATGTCCACGACCGTGATGTGCTTGGCGGCGCGGGCCAGCTCGGTGACTTCGTAGCCGACCTGCGGGATGGCGAGGCGCGTGCCGATCGCGAGCAGGTAGTCGCAGTTTTGAAGAATCAAGTTGGCCGCCCGCTGGCCGTAGGTGCCGGCCCGGCCGACGACCAGCGGATGCTCCGAAGGCAGCAGGTCCACGGCCGACCAGGTCACGAGCGCGGGGACGCCGAGTTGCTCGAGCAACGGCAGGATTTCCTCGCGGGCACCGGCCATGGTGATGCCCACGCCGAGCCAGAGCAGCGGGTGCTCGGCAGCGGTGAGATGGGCGAGAGCCTGCTTCACTTCCTTGGCGAGGGCGTCGCCGGTGAGCGGGGCGATGGCAGGGGCCGGGACGGGTGGTTGGAAGTGCGGCAGATCGTCCTCTTCAACGATGGCGCCCTGCACGTTCATCGGGAAATCCAGCCAGCACGGCCCGGGGCGGCCGGTGGTGGCGAAGTGCCAGGCTTTCTCCAGCTCGAACAGCACCTGGCGCGGGTCCATCACGCGGGCGCCGTATTTGGTCATCTTGCTGACGGCAAACGGGCTGTCGTAGCCCTGGATGCCATACAGGCGCAGCGCGTGATCGGGCGTGATGTAGCGGGCGTTTTCCTGTCCGGAAAGGATGAGGCAGGGAATCGAGTCGGCCCACGCCGAGAGGACGCCGGTGATGGCGTTGCTCGAGCCGGCGCCGGCGGTCACGAGGGCGAAGGTGGGCGTGCCGGTGACCTTCCAGTAGGTCTGCACCGCCATCGTGCAGGCCTGCTCGTGGTGGTTGCACACCAGCTCGATCCCGGGCGTGGTGTTGAAGAAGGAGTCGAACAGGTGAGAATTGGCGGAGCCGATGATGCCGAAACCGTGGGTGACGCCCTTGCCGGCAAAAAATCGCGCAACGATGTCGCTGACCTTGGATTTCATGAGGACTGAAGCAGGCGGTTCCACGCGATGGTGCGCTCGATGGCCACGGGCAGCGGCACGGTGACGGCGGCCCCGAGGTCGCGCGCCGCCTTGTCGGTGACCGGCACGAGGCGGTTGCGGTCGTGGCCCGCCTGGCCCACGCCGGTGCGGATTTCCGGCGACGGGGTGAAATGGCGGGTGATCAGCCGCGCGAGGGAGATGAGGTCGATGGGCTCGGGGCTGCCGAGGTTGTAGGTCTCGCGCGGACGGCCGGCGGCAAGGGCGGCGAGCACGCCGTAGGCGAAATCGCTTCCATATAGGATGCTGCGCACGGTGGCGCCGTCGCCCATGATGCGGATGGGGCCGCCGTTCAGGCTGTCGCGGATGAAGTCGGTCACCGCCCACGGCAGCTGCAGGGACTGGTAGGGGCCGACAAAGGCGAAGGGACGCAGCGTGACGACCGGCAGCTTGCTCTCGCTGATGGCACACTGGGCAATGACCTCGGCGTAGCGCTTGGACTCGGCGTAAACGGACGTGACCTCGTCGCAACGCATCGGCCCGGCGAAATCTTCCGCGATGGCGGGCGTTTCCCAGGGCTGCCGGCCATAGACGAGGCCGGAGCTGAGCAGCACGAATTTCTGCAGGTCCTCGAGCAGGTGGGCCGCGCGGAGGATGCGCAGCGTGCCGAGGCCGTTGGTCTCGGCGACGGCGCCCGGTTGCGAGGCGAAGAGCCGGCGGTCGGTGAGCGCGGCGGCGTGGATGATGTAGCGCGTGTCGCGGGGCAGCTCGGCGAGGTAGCGGATGTCGCCTTCCTGAAAATGCGCCCAGTCCAGGTTGCCGAGGTGGGGCCAGCGCCGGGCAAAGTCGCGGGCGTTGCGGCTGAAGGCGGTGACCTTGAGGCCGAAGCCGTGCTGCTGGTTGAGCACGGCGGCCAGCTCCAGCAGCCACGCCCCGAGGAAGCCGGTGCCGCCGCTGATGAACAGGTGCTGGCCGCGCAGGGCCTCCAGACGGGCGGTGCGGCCTTGGAGCACGGCTGCGGCATCGGTGCGGACGAGATCGAGGGCGGCTTTCATGGGGCGGGTGATCCGGGGTTGGCGCCGGTCTGGCGGCGGGCGAGTTCGTTGGCGACCTCGAGGATGATGTCCTCCTGACCGCCCACGACCTTGCGGCGGCCCAACTCGAAGAAGACGTCGCGCGGGTCCACGCCGAGCTGGGTCGCGGCGCGCTGGACGGGTTTGGCGAAACCGGAGAACACGCCCGCCAGTCCGCTCACGATCGTGACCGCGGAAGCGCTGGGCAGGGAGCCGGCGAAAAGTTTCGCCGCCACCTCGGCCACGTCGAGGGCCTGGTAGAAATCGAGGGTGGTCGGGTAGCCGCGCTGGCGCAGCACGGCGGCGAGGAGTTCCAGCGGCGCGTTGCCGGCGCCGGCGCCGAAGCCCTTGGCGGTGCCGTCGATGATGCGCGCGCCGGCCTCCAGCGCGGCCAGCGAGTTGGCGATGCTCAGGCCGAGGTTGTCGTGGGCATGGAAGCCGACGGGCACGTCGAGGCGGTTGGCGAGCAGGCCGATCTTATCGGTGACATCCGCGGGGAAATAGGCGCCGGCCGAATCCATGAGCACGATGCCCTGGGCGCCGTAGGACTGCATCTTCTTGGCCTCCTCGAGGAGCACGTCCTTCGAGGCCATGTGGCTCATCATGAGCACGCCCCAGGCTTCGCGACCGACCGAGCGGACGTGGCCGATGTGGCGCTGGGTGATGTCGGCCTCGGTGCAGTGGCAGCCGACGCGGAAGAGGTCCACGCCGGCGTCGAGTGCGCCGGCGATGTCGCGTTGGATGGTGGCGAAGCCGGGGATGACGTGGACGCTGAGCTTGGTGCGGCGGAGGCAGGCCTTGGCCGCGCGGAGCATCTCGCCCTCGGGCACGAGGCTTTCGCCGACCTGGAGGGAGGAGGCGCCGAGACCGTTGCCGTGGCCGACTTCGAGGAAGGAAAAACCGGCCGCCTCGGACGCGGCGGCGTAGGTGCGGACCTGTTCCAGCGTGATCTGGTGGCTGCAGGCGTGCGAGCCATCGCGCAGCGTGGCGTCGCAGACCGTGATGCTGGGTTTGTCCGGCATGGCTAGGTTGGGCGACGATGGGCGCGGGCCTCGGCGAAGGCAATCGCGGCGCAATTGATAATGTCGAGGTTGCCCGCGTAGCGCGGCAGGTAGTCGCCGAGGCCGTCCACGCGCACCATGGTGACGAGGCGGCCGCCCTCGAGCATGGGCGGCAGGATTAGCTGGTAGCCGGGCACGTATTTTTTGATCGCGGCGACCATGGCCTCGACCTGCGTGCGGGTGCGGGCGAGATCGGGCTGACGGATCTTCGCCATGACGGTCGTCTGCATGTGAATGCAGGGCTGGGCGGGATTGAGGTTGAGGATCGCCTTGGTGTGCGGGCAGTCGGCGAAGGTCCGCAGGCCGGTCTCGGTGGTGAGCAGGTATTCGTCGAGGTTGATGCGCGTGGCCGGGCCGGCGCTGCGCGACGCGATGCTGGAGACGGTCTCGATGTATTCGACGCCGGGGTTGGCCCGGGCGAAGGCCCAGGCGAGCGGCACGTAGGCCTGGCCGCCGCAGGTGACCATGTTGACGATGGGCTGGTCTAGTCAGTCCGCGAGGTTGACCGCCGGCACGCACATGCGGCC
>JAUPWC010000449.1 GCA_030916665.1 Verrucomicrobiota bacterium | reverse complement strand
GGCGCTTTGCCAAACACCGTGTTGGTGTCAAATCGGCTAACTGCCAGTCAGATTTTTTCTCCCGCAACAACCTACACTCTAAGCGGCGCAGTCTCGCCCACATCGATCACCGGCAATGGGGCGACCGTTACGGTGACATTCCCGACCATTGCGGGGGTCATCATCCCGGTTGGGTCGACCGTCACGACAACCGGCTTCACTCCTTCGGGCTACAACGAAACGGACAAGGTTGTTGTCACATCCACATCGACAACGCTGACCTATGCCAGCACCGCGACCGGCACCATGACGGTAGCGGGAAGCATGGCCTATAAGATGACGCCGCCCGACCTGATCCGGTTCGCGAGCAATTGGGCGGGCGAAGCGGCAGCAGTTGGAGCAGCGTTCTCGCCCTACGAATTTACGATCCCATCCGACACCGCCCTTACGGACGGCACGGGCCATGGGGCGGCGGTCATGAATATCGCGCACAATTGGTCCGGTGCGGCAACCGGCGGAAAGTTGGGTATGCAAGTGTCGCTGTCCCACACCGGGGCAACGAATGACACTGGCAGCCAGCAGCATGTTGTTGCCAACATGCACGCGCAATCGTTCTACAATGCCGGCGGGACGGGGACGGGCGTTCTGTCGCATGGCACATTTTATGGCCTGAATCCGCAAGTCAGGCTTGGCTATGGCGCGACCTATTGGCGGCTGGCGAATACGCTGGGCGAGATTGATCTCGCGGTAAACGCGACGCGGCAAGACATCACGCTCGGCGGAACCGTCACGGCAGGCGATGCCGTCACCCTGACATTCGCATCGGCGGATATCGTTGGCACGCCGGTTGCGGTGTCTTACACGGTCGGGGCGTCTCAGACGCTTGCCATGGTCGCGAACAACCTTGCCGCGGCAGTCAACAACAACACGGCTTTGCGGAATGCTCGGATTGGCGCGACCTCGTGGGAAGGCTCGCTTAAAATCTATTACTACACTCACATTGCCACGCTAACGATCACGCCATCTACATCCGGCGGTGCGACCATCACGGCGGTTAAGGGCACGCTGACAACCGGCGCGTCGGTCGATTTCAAGACGATGGCGACGTTTATTAGGTTGTCGGACGACGATGCGCCGGGTTCCTCTGGCAGCGCGCTGATGGTTTTCGGATCGTCCCTGGCGCCGTCTCCTAGCGGTCAGTTTGAGATGGGCATCGCGTTCAACGGTCACCCCGCCTATCACGGGTCATGGGCATTCTCGCCTTCGTCAACCTTGATTGGCAGCAACCTTACGACGGCGGTAGGCTTCCTCGACAAGTCCAGCCCGATCCCGTCCAACATGAGCCGGTATGGCATCGACTGGCAGTATGTGAATTTTACGCAGGCATCCGGCGGCCGGGCGTTTAGGTCCAGTAATTTTGGGGTCGGTGGCGAGGGCATTATTTACTCTGGCCCGGCCGTTATCACTCCGTCGTCGGCTGGCCTTTCGATCGATGTTTCGGGCAACGCGGCAAGCTCCGTCGCATTGCAGTCTGGCGGCGGCGGCGGCGCGGGCCAGGTTATCGGCAATTACTTCCTCGGGGATATCGGGTTCGACGATTATAACGGGCAGTACCTCGTGACGGGCGTCAACGCCGGCACGGGCGCGGTGACGACTTTCACCGTTCTGTCGCCGCCGTCCTATCCGTCTGGATCAGCGCCATCCAACCCGATTTCTGTGAATGGCGGGTCGGGCCGGAATTGGACGGTCAACGCGACATTCCCATCCACCACAATCCTCAAGCTGCAGCCCTCGGGTGGCAACACGTTGGTTGGCACGGGCGCTGCCATCGCGACGAACTCGACCAGCGGCTTCCTGATGGTGCCCACTATGGCAGGCACGCCAACGGGCATTGTGGGCGCTGCGGGCCAGGCCGCGATCGTCGTCAACACCACGGGCAATAAGCTGTGCTGGTCAGTGGGTGGCGGGACGTGGAAAGATGCGGTCGGCGGTGCCTGTTAGTGCCGCGCAATGAAGGAGCGACTGAATGAAACGATTGATCTTGGTGGCTGCGGCTGCCCTCACGCTGGGCGCGTCTGTCGCCATGGCACAGTCGGCTGTGCAACCCGTCACGCTGTCGGCGCAGGAGTATCAGGCCGTCCTAGCCGCGCTGGCAGACCGTGACCCGATCATGGCGCTGCTGATCCGCCGGCAGTCCGAGGCGCAGGCTGCGGCGCACACGCCACCGCCGGCAATGCCCACGCCGCCCGTGCCGCCGCCTGCCCCTAAGCCGTAACGAGACTCGGTGGCCGCAAAGGATCGCCCCCACAATGCGAGACGACAAATGCGGCCACCGAAAAATCGTGACACATCCGTTAATCATTCGCTTCGTGACGACGCCTTGCGAGAAGTCCAAGAGGAACAGGCACTACAGGAGGCACGAGAGCATGAAGCAGATATGCAATGGCTCCGCGAGCGCCGGCTGTTCTGGCAAGGGGTCCGATCATGGTGTGGCGTTGTTGGTAGGGCTGCGGTTACGGCTGTTGCCACCGGCAGCGTCGGGTTGGCTTTCGCATGGCTAGTTGGATGGCTGAAATTGCCACCGTCACGCTGATCGGTCGCAATTGCCGGATCAAGCACCCCTGGCGCTGCTTCGGCACATGGTTCGTGATCTTCCTCTGCGTGATCGGCTGGGGCGCCTATGCGTTTCTCCACGTCGGCCATGCGCGTGCATTGTGCGGGTGAGCGATGAGTGATCTGACGACTGGCGCACCGGCGCCGACTGGCGGCATGACGGGCAACGTGCGCACGCTGGGCGCCATTGTGGTGTCGGTGGGCGTGACCATCGGCTTTGTTGGCTCGGTGTTCATTGTGCTGTTCAAGGCTCTGCCCGATGGCAGCGACGCCATTGCCAATGTGCTGCTGGGCTCGCTGGCCGCTATGCAGACGCAGGTGGTTGGGTTCTGGATCGGGTCAAGCGCTGGCTCGGCCAGCAAAGATCAGGCGCGCACGGCGCCTTGATCCCTGGGCTTTCGGCTTGATGGCCGGGGCGGTTTTCTTGGGGATGCGCCGCAGCCGGTAAACCACCGTCGACCGTGGCAGCCCAAGCTCCTTGGCGATGGCGCGGGTTGATAGACCCTTCTTCTTCAAGGCCACTATCGCGCCGTCCATCGGGTGTGGTGGGCATTGGCGCCGCACCGCCAGATTGGTCTTAGACAGGTGGTGCCGCAGCCCTGCAAAAGTCACGTCGAGCGCCGGGGCGATCTGTTTCAGGAGAAAGCCGCTCTGCCGTAGGGCAACAGCCTCGGCCAACTGCTGTGGGCTCACGGTGACACACTCAACTCGGCAAGGTCCCGTTGCAGTTGGCGCCACATCGGCAGCGGGATATCGACGTTCTGGCCGGGTGGAAACGAAAGCCGCACTCCGGTTGCCAGGACGGTTGCCTCGGTGTCCGGTGTCCATCCCAGCGACGTGATCATGAAGGCGGCGATGGCCTTTGTGTCCAAGCCTAACACCAGCGTCATTTGCGGTTCCCTCCTTCGCTTGGGACGCCCCGAAGGGCGTCCGCGCTTGTCATCCTTTCGCGAAACTCGCTTTCTTGGCGTAGTAGGCAT
>JAUPWC010000448.1 GCA_030916665.1 Verrucomicrobiota bacterium | reverse complement strand
GTTGGAGGCTGCGGTCGGAACCGAGTTCGTGCTCCAGTTTGCGCCCGTGCCCCACTGGTTGTTGCCGTTGCCGTTGTCCCAGACTACCTGGGCAAAAGACCGGAGCCCAAGCAGGCAGACCAACGCCATGGCCAACCCCAAATAGAGTCGGCGAGTCAGGTGATTTGGCAGGGGTGAAACGGCCATGCTTATCGAGTTGAAAATAGGTAAAACACCCTAATTTGCAACCCGCTAAGCCTGAAAAGTCACAATCCTTCGCCGCTTAATCAGTTATTGAACCGGAAAAGGGCCACATCCCCGTCGCGGAAGACGTATTCCTTGCCTTCCAAACGGTATTTGCCGGCGTCGCGGGCGGCGGCGACCGAACCAAGGCGGGTGAGGTCTTCGTAACTGACAATCTCGGCCTTGATGAAACCCTTCTCGAAATCGGTGTGGATGACGCCGGCGGCCTGGGGGGCTTTCCAGCCCTTCTTGATAGTCCAGGCGCGGACTTCCTTTTCGCCGGCGGTGAAGTAGGTCTGGAGGCCGAGCAGCGCGTAGGCGCCGCGGATGAGCGAGGACACGCCCGAATCGTCCACGCCGAGATCCTTGAGGAACGCCTTGGCTTCCTCGGGCGGGAGGTCGATGAGTTCGGCCTCGATCTTGGCGCTGATCGGCACGTAGGCGGCGTCGTGGTGGGTGCGGACGTATTCGGCGACCTTTTGCACGAACTTGTTCTGCTCGGCGGTGGCGAGATCGGACTCGGCGACGTTGCAGGCGAAGAGCACGGGCTTGGCGGTGAGCAACTGGAAGAGCTTCATCAACGCCTTCTCGTCGTCCGTGGCGTCGAGGGTGTTGGCGGTCTTGCCGGCATTGAGGTGGGGCTCGAGCTTCTGCAGGAGGGTGAGTTCGACGATGGCCTCCTTGTCGCCGGCCTTCGCGCTCTTCTGGGTCTTGGGTATGCGCTTGGCGACGGCGTCCATGTCGGCGAGCACGAGTTCGGTGGTGATGACCTCGATGTCGCGCACCGGGTCCACGGCGCCCATGGTGTGGACGACGTCGCTGTCCTCGAAACAGCGCACGACCTGCACGATGGCGTCCACCTCGCGGATGTTGGCGAGGAACTGGTTGCCGAGGCCCTCGCCCTTGCTGGCACCGGCCACGAGACCGGCGATGTCCACGAACTCGATGGCGGCCGGGATGACGACGCTGGTCTTCGCGATCTTCTGGAGCACGTAGGCGCGGTCGTCAGGCACGGTCACGACCCCGACGTTGGGGTCGATGGTGCAGAACGGGTAGTTGGCCGCCTCCGCCTTGCGGGAACGGGTGAGGGCGTTGAAGAGAGTGGATTTGCCAACGTTGGGCAGACCGACGATACCGGCTTTGAGCATAAAATTGGGTGCTTAAAAGGTCCGAATGCAGCGGTGGCACTGGGGGCTTGACAAGGGCAAAGTTGTTCCGTCCATTCTGCCCCTTTTCCAACTCAGAACCGCTTCCGTCAAAGCAACCAGACACATCCATGGCCCTTAAAATCCGCCTTTCCCGCTTCGGCACCAAGAACGAGCCCCACTACCGCGTGGTCGTCGCCGAGGCCCGTTCCCGCCGCGATGGCGATGCCGTCGAGCAGATCGGTGCCTACAATCCGAACAGCAAGGGCAATCCCCTGACCATCAAGCTCGACCGCGTGGACTACTGGATCTCCAAGGGTGCCAAGCCCACCGACACGCTGCACGCGATGATCAAGCGCGCCAAGCGCGCCGCGGCCGCCCAGGCCTGAGCATCCCGCCAGCTCTGATTTCCCAAGGTTCGGCTCGTGCCGGACCTTTTTTATTGGATAATCGCCCCGTGCGCATCGACGTCCTGACGCTCTTCCCGGCCATGCTCGACGGCTTCCTGTCTGAGAGCATGCTGGGCCGCGCACGCGAAGCGAAGCTGCTGGAGATCAACGTCCGCAACACGCGCGACTGGGCGACCGACAAGCACAAGACCACCGACGACCGGCCTTTCGGGGGCGGGGCGGGAATGGTCATGAAATGCGAACCGCTCTTCGCCGCCGTGGAGGAGCTGCAGACGCCCGGTTGCCGACGCATCTACCTGACGCCTGACGGCACGCCTTTTACGACCGCCAAGGCCGAGGAGCTCTCGAAGCAGCAACATCTTGTCCTGGTCAGCGGCCACTACGAGGGCATCGACCAGCGCATCCGCGACACGATCATCGACGAGGAGATCAGCATCGGCGATTACGTGCTCACCAACGGCACGCTGGCCGCCGCCGTGGTCATCGACGCGCTGGCGCGTTTCATTCCCGGTGTGCTCGGTGAAGAAAAGTCGTTGACCAGCGAAAGTTTCACCCGCAACTTGCTCGACTTTCCCAATTACACGCGTCCCGCCGTTTACCGCGGCCAGTCCGTGCCGGAAGTGCTCCTTCAGGGCAACCACGGCGAAATCGAGAAGTGGCGGCACGCGCAGCAGTTGGCGAAAACAGCGAAAATTCGACCCGATTTACTCAAATAACCAGCCATGAATGCCATTATCCAGGAAATCACCGCCAACCAGGTGAAACATAAAGTTGCGCCGTTCAAAGTCGGCGACGGTGTCCGCGTGCACACCAAGGTCCGCGAGGGCGACAAGGAGCGTGTCCAGATTTTCGCCGGTGTCGTCATCGCCCACAAGGGCAGTGGCATCCACGAGACCTTCACCGTCCGTCGCATCAGCTACGGCGAGGGCGTCGAGCGCGTGTTCCCGGTCAACTCGCCCAACCTCGAGAAGATCGAGGTCGAGAAGACGGCCGAGAACGGCCGCGCCCGCCTCTACTACCTGCGCGACCGCACCGGCAAGGCCGCCATGGCCGTCAAGGAGCAGCGCTACGAAAAGCCGGCCAAGGCCTGAGTCTCCGTCCAATCCATTTTCAAAAGCGAACCGCCTGGTTCGCTTTTTTTATGCCCGTTGGGTTTGGAGTTGTGGGAGCGAGCTTGCTC
>JAUPWC010000447.1 GCA_030916665.1 Verrucomicrobiota bacterium | reverse complement strand
TGCTCGAATAGAGCAGCAGGGCGTCGGGGTGTGGGCTGGTTTTCAGGTCGTCGCCTTCCTCATTGACGGTGTCGAAAAGCGCGGTGGACCAGGCGAGCTGACCGCCGGCCGACTGGCCTGCCACCACGATCCGGTGCGGATCAATCCCGAGGCTCGTGGCATTGGCCCGGAGCCAGCTGATGGCGGACCGGGCATCCTTCACGGATTCGACGAGGGTGATGTCGGGATGAGGATAGGTTCCGTCGGCCTTGATCGAGAGCCGGTATTGGAAGGAGAAGGTGACGAAACCTTTGGCCGCATAACGCCGGCAGGCACCGTGGAATTCGGCCGGGCTGCCGAAAACCCAGCCGCCGCCATGGAAGAAGGCGATGGTGGGGCGGCCGGTCCGGGCGGATTCTGCGCCCGGTTGAAAGACATCAACCTGCAGTTCCCGGCCGGCCACACGCTTGTAGATGCGGGTCTCCATGGAGGGTGAGGGCGTTGCCTGGGTTTCAGCTCCCGCAAGGGTGGCGGCAAGAATGGCGCCGGTGATGACGAACAGCTTCATGTGAAAAGGGAACGCTGCGTCCGGTCTACGGCAAAAACGGCGGCGGCCATTTCAGAAACTCGAGCGTCGCGATGCGGTGCCAGTTGGAGTAGAAAATCACGCCCCACACGACGATGCAGTTGATGTAGGCGAGAAAGACGGCCGCGCTGCCCATGTCCTTGGCTTTTTTGGCGAAGGGGCGTTTCTCCAGCGAAATGTCGTCGATAGTCCACTCGATGGCGGAGTTCAGCAGCTCGGCGATCACGATCAGGAAGAGCGAGGCGATCATCACCGCGGTCGAGACCGCGTTGACCGGCAGAATCACCGCGAGCGGAGTCAGGATGATGACAAAAACCAGGTCCTCACGGAACGACGGCTCGTGCTTCAGGGCCGCCCAGAAACCCTCGATCGCGTAGCGCACCGACTGGAAGAAGTTCCGGAAATTGCGGCGCTTCGACTCGGGCGGTGGGATGGGATCGCTCACGGCGGCAGTTGAGCGAAGGGAACCTGTGCGGACAACCCCTTTGTAGCGGGGTCTCCGACGGAGGCTTGGCGGAGATGGCGAAGCAACCCCGCCGTCATTCGCAGCCTCTTCAACGTCAAAGGCGGGGTTCGGAGACCCCGCCCTACATCTAATCCTCACGCGGTCAGCAGGCGGAAGCCCCGCCCGGCGGGCGCCTGAAAACCCAGCGCGCGGCAGGCCTCGGCCACGGTCTCGTCGTGACAGCCGATGAACTCCAGCAGACGGCACACGAAACGGCGCTTCGTGGCTTCGTCGATGGACATCACGGCCCAAAACTGCGTGCCGTCGATCTGGCGCGCGTGGTTGTGGGCGCGGGCCTCGTTGATCTCGTCGCGGTTCCAGGCGAGGTAGCGGCGGCCGCTTTCCTGGTGGGAGATGAAGTCGGCAAAGTCGGTGGCGTAGTGGCGCGCGCACCAGGCGAGCAGGCCGAGGTAGCGGTCGGTGCGGTCGGTGAGGCGCGTGAACTCCGCGCTCGCGAGGTGGAAGAGGAGGGTGTCGCCCGCCAGCGCCGGTCGGGCCGGGTCCACCAGCGCGGCGATCAGCTCGGCCGGCGTGAGGTTCTTGGCGGCCGCGAGCCGTTGCAGCGCGGCATGGGCTTCGTCGCTGACTTCGATCCTTTTCACGCCGGCAACCTGCACCCGCTCGCGCGCGCCGGCAACGCCTCCGCGGCGAAAATCTTTATAACGTCTGACCGGATTTCCCGCTTTCGGGACGTTGCCGGATCCGTCAGGCCCAGTTGTAATTGAAACTCACGCTGATCCGCTCCGCGGTCGTGCGGTTGGCGGCGACCTCGTGCCGCAGCCAGCTTTCAAACAGGATCACATGGCCGGCCTTGGCGGGGTAGGTGATGTGGGTGCGGTTGGCGGGGCGCGCGTTGGCGGTCTTGGGCGGCGCGGCCATGAACTTGCTCAGGCGCGGGTCCTCGAACTTCAGGCCCGGGCAGCCGCGCGGCGTGACCACGTAGTAGGTGCCGCTGATGAACGACAGCGGGTGCAGGTGCAGGCTGTGCGCGGCGTGCTCCGGCATGATGTTCACCCAGAAATCCGTCATGTGGACCGACCGGCCGCGCAGGTCCATGTCGAGCTGCGCGGCGAACTTCCTCACATGCGCGGTGAGCTTGCGCTCCAGGCCGGCGAAGGTGGACGAGAACTTGTGCAGCTGGTTCAGCGAGGCGTAGGAAGTGTAGCCGCCCGGATAGTTTTTCGCCGACCAGCGGCGGCCGGCCGCATCGTAGTCGCGCAGGTTGCGGCATTCGTCGGCGAGGGCGGCGTTGAATTTCTCCAAGCCGGCGGCTTGGAGCGGCTCATGATAAAGGAAGGTCGGAAACCACGCGCGGACGGGCATGTCAAAATCAGGCAATTACCGTGCGCGGAGGGCAATCCGGAAGCCCCGGCCGGGCGTATTTGTTTCGTTGCCAGAGTGCGGCCTCAACCAATAGTCCATTTGATTCGCTTCTATCATGAACAAGACATCATTCCGAATCCTCATCACTGCGCTGCTCGCCGTCTGGCTGGCCGCTTCCGCCCGGGCCGACCGTGTCGAGCTGGCTGACGGCTCCGTCGTCAACGGCAAGATCCTCTCCGCCGAGGGTGGCAAACTGAAGGTTGAAACCGCCTTCGCCGGCACCATCGAAATCGCCCAGGACCAGGTGAAGACCTTCGCGACCGACGAGGCCGTGAACGTCGGCCTCGCCACCGGCACCAACGTGCTGGGCAAGGTCGCCGCCTCCGGCTCCGGGATCACGGTCGCGGGTGCCAATGGCGAGCAGGTCGCCGGCACCGCGCAGGTCGCCGCCGTCTGGCGCCAGGGCGAGGACAGTCCCGCCGTGCGCGAGGCCAAGGCCGCCGCCGAGAAGCTCAAGCGCCGCTGGGCCTATGAGGCCGCCGCCGCCATCACGGGCCGCACCGGCGGCTCCGAGAAGTTCGCGGGCTCCGTCGCTTTCAAGGCCACGCTCGCCGGTCCGGAAGACAAGCTGATCTTCGGCGGCATCATCAACCGCGCCCAGGAGAATGGCAACGAGACGGCCAACGACTGGCGGGCCGGCGTGGACTACTCCGCCGCCATCGCGGGCGGAAAAACGGTGTGGTATGTGCGCACCGACCTCGGCAAGGACGAGATCAAGGCCATCGACCTCCGCTCCAACTCCGCCTTCGGTCTCGGCCGCAAGCTCGTGAAGAACGACAATCAGGACACGGAGGTCCGCCTCGGTCTCGGTTACGTTTATGAGACCTACACCAACGGCGCGGCCAATTTCAGCTCCGCCGGTCTGGATGTCGCGCTCATCAACTCGTCCACCCTCGGCTGGGCGAAGATGAACAACGTCGTCATCTGGACGCCCTCTTTCAAGGAGTTCTCCAACTACCGCTTGGTCCACGAGACCTCGTTCGACCTTCCGGTGAAGGGGGCTGATTTCTGGAAGCTCCGGTTCGGCGTGATCAACGATTTCGAGAGCGAGCCGGCGGGTGGCATCGAGAAACTCGACACCACCTACTTCTCGGCGCTGATCCTGAACTGGAAGTAACCCTCCTTAACCCTGGCGGGCTTCAGCCCGGCAGGTCACTTCTTGCCCAAGGCCGGCGGACATCCGCCGGCCTTTTCATTTCGGCGGTTCGCGACGGCTGATCGCCCCGCCCAGCGCAACTGCCGGACCCCACCAGCCCGCGCGTCGCAGCTGCTCGGCCCAGCGGGCCGGCCGCACCAGCGAGACGAGGGTCAGCAGCACGAAGCCCACGGCCACGAAACGCAGCGCCAGCCACGCGACGCTTTCCCACGAGCGGCCCGCGGCCAGCAGCACGAGGCTCACGAGCAGGAGCGGCAGCCAGAACTGCCAATGGACAAATTCCTGCCAGCGGGAGCGGAGGACGGGAGTGCGGCCGGCGGCTTTCTCCTTTTCGACGATACGGTCGAGCACCGCGGGCGGGGACTTCAGCCGCCAGGCGGCTGCGGCGACTCCGCCGGCGACAAGCGCGCAGATGCCGGCCCACGCCGCCAGCACCCAGGGCAGGGCAGGCGTGGGCCAACCCCGGCGTTCGGCCAGCCACAGCACCACAGCGTCGTAGGCGCGGAGCAGATCATCGCCGACGAGCAGGTATTGGAGCAAAAAGCCCTGAAAGGCGGACCAGGCTCCGATGAGCGCCCCACCGAGTGTAACACCGAGGGCGTTCCAGCCCAGCACCTGCACCGCCGATCCGTAGAGCAGGCCCTGCATGCAAATGGCGATCATCGGCCGCACCCGGCTGCCGGCCGGGGAGAGCGCCTTGAGTCCGGCCGAGATGAAGGGCACCCAGATCACGCGGCCGGGCTGGGCCAGTCCGAAGCCGGCGAACGTCAGCATCGCGCCTTGGAGGCTGCACATGAGCAGACCGCGGCCGGGCACCAGTGCCGCGTGCAAGAAGGAACCGACCGACATCTCGATGCCGCCGGCCGCCCCACCCACCAGTCCGAGCCGGGTCCATTCGCCGTAGTCCTCGGTGGCGCGCTGCAACCTTTGCAGGGCATCGGGGGCACCGGCGTCGATCCGCAAATCGAAAGGCCGGCCCAGCACCGCTTCCACCTGCGGCAGGAGATCGTCGCGCACGCTGATGATCACGATCAGCGGACGCTTGGCCGCCAGTTCCGGCCAGACTGGCATCAGGCCGCGTCCGGCGAGTTCAAATTTTCCGAACTCGTCGATCAGCAGCAGCGGCGGTCGGTCAGGCAGCTGCTTCGCCCAAGCGCGCAGCTTGCGCTCGGACTCCGGTTCGAAGACGTAGGGCGGATTCGTGGTCTCGTCGCGCACCGCCCAGCTGAGGTCCTGCTCCTTGCCGATGATCCGCAGCCAGTATTCGTCGGCTCCGCGGCCGGCCACGCTCCGGCTTCCGGCGAGGGCGAGCACGCCCTCGACACGCTGTCCGCTGGCGGCGAGGGTTGCCGCCAGTTTCGCCATCAGGCTGGTCTTGCCGGTGCCGGGCACACCGGTCACGGCGATCAGCAGATGGGCACCCAACGAAGCTGCGTTGGTTGCAGTTTCAGGCATGGAGAGGCATGGAGGGAAAACAATCGTTCATCCCGGTTCTGCCAAGCACAACGCACGCCATACGCCGGCGGCGAATGGCCCTACGGGATCAGCGAAGCCAGCCAACCCAGGGCCGCGGCGCCGAGCACGACGAGCACGACGTTCCAGCGGCCCCATTGCAGGCCGACGAAGGAACCCAGCGCCACCGCCACGGTGAACCAGTCCAGTCCGCCGCCCTGCGGCCATAGCACACCGAGCGCGAACCAAACGGCGAGATTCAACACGACTCCGACCACCGCGGCGGTGATCGTGGCGAGCGCGCAGCCGAGGATCTTCGCCCCGCGCAGCGCCTCGATGTAGGGCGCGCCGGTGAAGATGAATAGAAAGCTGGGCACGAAGGTGCACCAGAGCGTCATGAGCGCGCCGAGCGTGGCGGCGGCCAGCGGACCGAACGGCGTGGGGGAATTCCACGCCCCGAGGAAGCCCACGTATTGCAGCACGAGGATCAGCGGCCCGGGCGTCGTTTCGGCCAGGCCGAGTACGTCGATAATCTGTGGGGCGGTGAGCCAGCCGTGCGTTTCGACTGCCTGTTGCGCGATCAAGTGCAGCACGGCGTAGGCCCCGCCGAAGGTCACCACCGCGGCCTTGGAGAAAAACAACCCCTCCTGAGTCAGCACATGCCCGCGCCCGAGCAGCAGCCAGCAAATCGCGACTGGCGCGAGCCAGAGGGCGGCCCAGCCCAGAGCGGTGCGCAGCGTGGTCGTCGGGGCCGGAGCGGCCGTCGTCACCCCGTCGTCGATCGCCGTTTTCTCTGCACCGTGGCCCTTGCCGGCCGGGAAAAGTTCAGGGCGCCAGCGTCCGCCGGCGAGCCCGATGAGGCCGGCCAGCGCGATGATCAGCGGGAATGGCGCCCCCAAAAAGTAGATCGCGACGAAGGCCGCGCCGGCGATGGACCACATGACGGCGTTTTTAAGGGCCTTGGCTCCGATCCGCAGCACGGCATGGAGCACGAGGCCGAGCACGGCGGCCTTCAGGCCGTGAAAAACCGCCGCGACCCACGGTACCGAACCGTGCGCCACGGCGAGCCAGCTCAGCGCCCACAGCAGCACCGCCCCGGGCAGCACGAACAGCGTGCCCGCCACGATGCCGCCCCAGCGGCCGTGCAGCAGCCAGCCGATATAGACCGACAGTTGCTGCGCCTCGGGCCCGGGCAGGAGCATGCAGTAGTTCAGCGCGTGGAGGAAACGCGACTCGGTCACCCACCGCCGCCGCTCCACCAGCTCGGTGTGCATGAGCGCGATCTGCCCGGTGGGGCCGCCGAAGCTGAGCAGGCCAATCTTCCACCAGGCGGCCAGCGCCTCGCGGAACGATGGCTTGGCGGGAGCGGTGGTTTCGGCGGGCATGCCGGAGCACATGGCGGCGGGTCTCCTTCGACTCAAGCGGCGAATCGCCGGTGAGGGCAACGTTGCCTAGGGCCCGGGCAGGGGGAA
Organism: Verrucomicrobiota bacterium; assembly: GCA_030916665.1. Lineage (GTDB taxonomy): Bacteria > Verrucomicrobiota > Verrucomicrobiia > Opitutales > Opitutaceae > Lacunisphaera. The sequence goes on along the minus strand of JAUPWC010000447.1, from coordinate 284 downwards.
GCTCCGCACCACGCGATAGACCGGCGGCCGCCCCGGTGTGAGCTCGCTGCTCATTAGCTGGAACGCCGCGACACGAAACGGCGGCGCCTCGAGCGCCTTGTGGCGATCGAGGAAGTGCGCGAGTTCCTTGGCGTTATAGTTTTCGTCCAGGCGGCCGAGGGTGAAGTGCGGGTGGAATCCCGGCATCGCCAGGCCGGCGTCCACGGCGAGCAGCGCCTCGTCCACCTGCTTGCGCAGCTGGTAGAGACGCGTGTGGCTGTGGCCCACGCCGGCCCAGAGCACCT
>JAUPWC010000446.1 GCA_030916665.1 Verrucomicrobiota bacterium | reverse complement strand
TTCCCGGGCGAGGAGCTTCCGGGCGCCGGTTGCTGCGTCCACGAGATAGAGGTCCTGATAAATGCCGTCGTAATCAATGCGCCGGCGGTAAGGAAGGTCGTCGAGGCCGAAGGCTTTGGAACCGTCGTCGTTCAAGGTCAGCATGGACAGCGTCGGGTCGGCCAGTTGGACGAAGCGTCCGCTGGCCAGGTCGAGCGCGCCGGCATACGCGCGCTGGCGCTCCTTTTCGGCGCGAACCTTTTGCAGCGGTTGAATGAAATCGTCGTTCCAGCGCCAGAGATCGGCCGTGACCCGCTCCTCGTCGGTGAGCGCAGCCAGGCGAGGATCCGGGGCCGATGGGGCGGGGGCCGTACCGATGAAGAGCTTGTTGCCGTCGTAGGAAAACGCGGGCGTGGCGTCAGGGCTGATCACGGTCTCGGCGGGCAGACCCGCGGCCGTGGCCGCGAGGACCGGGGCGGCCGGGTGGGCATCGCGCGGCCAGACGTAGACCGCCAGCCGTGGCTCGGGCCGGGTGGCCTCGTCGCGGTCGGTCAGGAACGCCGCGCGCGTTTGCGTGCGGTCCCAGGAGAACTTGCGGTAGCGTCCCGGGCCCGTGGCGAGCGCAAGCGGTGCGGTGTGTTCGCCAGGCGTGATCGCATAGACACCGTTGATGGCCGGATCGTCACCGGAGACGGTAAAGGCGAGCGTGCGGCCGTCGCGGGCGAAGGCGTAGTCGCTCACGTTCGGCAAGATGCGCACCTTGCCGCTGGCGAGATCGCGGAGGACCAGATCGCCGCTGGGGCGCAGGTAAGCGAGCCACGCGCCGCCGCGGGCCGGCACCTGGAAGCTCTTGACGCCTTCGAACCGCGTCGCGGTGCAGGTGGCCAGGTCGATGATGACGAGACCCTCCGGGGGAGGTTCGGCGGCAGGACGGGCGCGGCGCGTCTCGTGTGTGGCGGCCAGCGGCGGAAAAGTGTTGGCGACGAGATAGCGATTGTCGCTGGTGAAGACGGGGTGGACGTTGCGGCGTGGTGGCGGCCTTTCGGGGTCGGCCTCGGAACCCGTCATCGGCACCCGGGGGAGCGCGCCGGCGGGAAAGCTCCATTCGCGGCCGGAGATCAGGTCACGCAGCCTGATGTCGCCGTCGCCCTCGACCGGCATGTAGGCGTAAGCCAGCCAGCGGCCGTCACGGCTGGCGAGCGGCGAGGTGATGGTGCGCCAGGCGTCGAGGTCGGCATGCGACAGCGCGCGCGGGACGGTGGCGGAGCCAGGGCCCGTGCACGCCAGCAGCAGGATAAGGGCGAGCAGCGGCGGACGGTGCATGGGAGGTCGGGTCGGGAAAGTTAAAAGGCGGAAAAAAAGGGCGGCGCCGGATAGGCGCCGCCCTGCGACATGCGTTGGCGACGATGAAACCCGGCTTAGAACTGCAGCGTATTGCTGAGCACAAAGTTTCTGGCCGGGGACAGCACGAAGGAGCCCTCGGAGTAGACTTTGTCGGACAGGTTAAAGATGCAAAGGATGGAGCGGATATTGTAGCCGTTGATCTCCCAGGGGACGCCAAAGGTAAGGTCGGCCACTAAGTAGTTGCCGGCCTGGTAGCCACCCGCGAGCGGATTCCAGTCAACCGAGCGGGACACGACGGTTTCGGACGTGTAGCGCAAGCCCAGGCCCACGGAGGCGCCGCGGCCGAATTCACCCATCAAGCCTTGGTTGAAGGTGTATTTCCCGAACACAGTCAGCTTGTATTCAGGAACGTTTTCCACGCGGGAACCCCAGTAGATGTCGGAGTCGCGCTTTTGCGTGGCTGACAGGCTGTCGTAGGCGGTGCTGCCTTTGCGGGCGAGCACGGGTCGGTTGTCCTCAATGGTCTCGGCCTTGGGCAGCCAGGAGGCGTTGATGACCGCCTGGAAGTTGCGCACCGGAGTCCAGATAATTTCCGAGTCGAGGCCGCGAACCTGGACGTTGTTGTCGTAGGCGCGGACGCGGAACAGTCGGCCCGAGTTGGCACCTGGAGTCGAGTAGGTGGCGCCGAGCGCGATGGCGTTCTTGACGCCCTGGATGATGTTTGGATCCGTGCTGTAGTTAAGCGTCTCGTTGAGGTTGGACTGAGCCACGGCGTCGTCCTCCTTGCGGTTCGCCCGGTTGGCGCTGAAGAGCGACAGGGTGCCCACAATTTTCTGATCCTCGGTGGAATATTTCAGGCCGATCTCGTAGTTCATGCCGTCCTCGTTCGGGATCATGGCATCGTATTTCAGTCCGCCGATGATCTGCTGGAACTGCGAGACCGAGGTCACCGTCTGGCCGCGATAGGTGAAGCCCGTCTGGCCGATGCTGGCATACTGGGCGAGCAGGCCCTGAACGAGATAGACCTCGTCACCGGGGAAGTAGCCGCCGATGTTGCCGGAGTTGAACTTGAAGATCTTCGAGACCGAGGCGTAGGCCGACAGCTCGGGAGTGATCTTGAAGGAGGCGCCGGCCATCCAGGAGTCACCGGTCTGGTCGAGCGGGATGGTCTTCTGGTAGGCGATGCTGTGGCCCCATTGGTTTTCGGGATACTTCGAGGGATTCGCCCACATGTATTCATCCGTGGGATAGATATACCAAGGGGCGTTGTTGGCCTGAACCTGGTATTTCTCGACGCGATTTTCGCGACGGAAGCCGGCGAGAAGGGTGAGCCGGTCCTCGAAGAATTGGCCCTGATAGTTCACGTAGTAGCCGGTCAGCTTCGGGGCGTAGCCGTCGAGCGCGTTGCGGTCGTCCTGGAACCATTTCTGGATGTCGGGGGCGATTTCAAAGCCCGGGTCGTAGTTGCTGTAGATCTGACGCACAGGCTTGATGCTGCCATCGCGCTGCAGGATGACCTGATTCACCGGGACGCCGCCGAAGTTGTATTTGTTCACGTTCTGGCCGGCATAGTCCGGGTTGGAGGTCGTGTTGCGCGCACCCGGCAGGAAGGCAAGATTGATGTCGCTGCCCGCGGCGCCACCGAGATATTGCTGCAACCAGGTCGAGCGCTGGGCGCCGACGAGGATCTTGTTTTTGATGTTCCAGGCG
>JAUPWC010000445.1 GCA_030916665.1 Verrucomicrobiota bacterium | reverse complement strand
GTGACGGGCCGCGAAAACCTCGAGAAGGAGGAGTTGTTAAAACTTCTCACTCAAAGGATGGCCGATCTGCCCGATATACCCCGGAAGATACTCGCCATGTATTACTTTGAAAACATGCGTCTCGCCGAAATCGCCGAAGTCTTTGGCCTGACGGAATCCCGCATTTGCCAGATTCACTCGCAGACCATCCTGGGCCTGCGCGGTTTCCTGGGGCGTGCCCGCAACAAATAAGCGACCGCTGCAACAGACAACAGACCAGAGACCATCGACGCATGATCACGGCCAGACCAACTGACACGCAATCCGCCCAAGACTTGGTTCCCAAGTCCGTGGTCCGTGGCTTGTGGTCCCGTGGACTCTCTCACCCGCCATGCTGATCCTCGTCGGAGCCGCCGTCGTTTTCGCCGCCACCATCGGGGGGTTCATGTATGCTGGCGGGCATCCGGGGGTGCTCCTGCATCTCTCGGAATTCATCGTGATTCTTGGCATCGCCGCAGGCGTGTTGATCATCGCGACGCCGATGCACGTCATCAAGGAGATCATCCACAAGGTGCAGGGTGCCATGTTCGGCAAGCCCACGGGCAAGGCCGAGTTTTTCGACATCCTGAAGCTGCTCTATGAGCTTTTCATGACCGGCCGCCGCAACGGGCTCATCGCGCTCGAGGAGCACGTCATGGATCCGATGCAAAGCGCCCTCTTCAAGCGTTACCCGAGCGTGCTCAACCACGAGGAGCGCCGGAAGTTCATCATCAACGGCCTCAAGCCCGTGATCGACGGCAAGATCAAGCCCGACCAGCTCGAGGACCTGATGGTCGCGGAGCTGAAGGCCAAGGAGCTCGAGATGGATCATCCCGTGCACGCCATGCAGATGATCGGCGACTCGCTCCCCGCCATCGGCATCGTGGCCGCCGTGCTCGGCATCATCAACACCATGTCCGCCATCGCCGAAGGCCCCGAGGTCGTCGGCGAAAAAGTCGCCGCCGCGCTGACCGGCACGATGCTGGGGATTTTCTGCGCCTACGGCTTCGTCAATCCGCTGGCCGTTCGCGTCCGCTCCAACAACGCCTCCGAGATGCTCTGCTTCAACTGCATCATGCACGCCGTGGCGGGCTTCGCCAAGGGGCTGGCCCCGCTCACCGCCATCGAGGTGGCCCGCCGCTCCCTGGACACCGCGGTGCAGCCGGGCGCTGATGAGCTGGAGGTCGCCGTCAAGGGCCTCGGCACCGGCAACAACAAGTAGAGAAACCGCCCCATGGCTGGACACGGAGGAGCATGGAAGGTGGCTTTCGCGGATTTCATGACCGCGATGATGGCGCTATTTTTGGTGCTGTGGATCTCGGCGCAGGACAAAAAAATCCTGATCGCCACCTCCAAGTATTTCCAGAGCCCCTTCAGTTCGCCCATGGAGGACCACTCCGGCGTCATGCCCTTCAACAAACAGAGCAGCGAGAACAGCTCCAGTTCCGAAGACGACTCCAGCGGCAAGGGCAAGTCCGCCGACAAGGACAAGCAGATCGAGCTCAGCTTTCTGAACTCTGTGGCCGCCGACTTCTACCGCCTGCTGCACCTTGACCAGACGCTCGACCAGAAGCCCATCGACATCCAGGTCACTTCGGACGGCCTGCGGCTGACGCTCTTCGACCGCTCCGCCAATCCGCTCTTCAAGGAGAACAGCGCCGAGTTCACCGACTGGGGCATCAATCTCATCCAGTCGCTGGCCTGGCTCATCGACCGGCACCATTTCCGCGTCACCATCGATGGCCACACGAAGGCCGGGTTGCAGCTGGCCGACGAAAACTACTCCGATTGGGAGCTCTCCTCCGATCGCGCCAACGCCGCGCGGCGCAAGCTCGTCCTTTACGCCGTTGAGCCCGAGCTGATCGAGCGCGTCACGGGCTACGCGGCGACGCGCCCGCTGCCCAAGGAAGATCCCGCCGCCGAGGTGAACCAGCGTATCACTCTCAGCCTCGCCCTGGGCACCAAGGGCCGTGCCGCGCTGCCGTCGATCGCCGTTCCCGCGGGCGCGGTCGATCCCGTCGCCAAACCTGTCGCCGCCCTCACTCCCTGACCATGAAACCCTTTCTCTCCGGCCGTCGCCCCCATGAAGATTCCTCGCTGCGGGCCCCGCATGTCCACCGGCCCGTTCCCGCCCACGGCACCGTGCGCCCCGCCGCCGAGGGCCCCGTCGTGGATGTCGTGAAGGAAGGCGACAAGATCGTGCGCATCATCGTCACCTGCACCTGCGGCGAAAAGGTGGAGGTTGATTGCCTCTATCCCGCCGGCGGCTGAGCCGCTGGTTGCCAGCGGGTCTGCGCGCTCGCGCGTGCTGACCCACGCCCGACTGCTTGCCAAGTTCGGGCCGTGAGCCGGATGAAAGACGCGCTCGTCCGCGCGGACGTTTTCCAACTGGAGCGGAACAGCCTCGTTCCGGGTAAATGCAGCCGCGTCAGCAACCCGCGGGCGCAGGATGCGTGCACGGCCGCGCCGCAAGCTGCAGGAGCCTGCATGCTGGCGATCCTCACCGCGATCCGGACAAACAAAAGGTCCTCCAAACGCGGAGGCCCCGGAGAACACGCCCGGCGAACTCCTGCAGCAGATGGAGGGGGCCGAGGGGTTGGACGCGGAGCCTGAGGGCCCTGCCGCAGAGAACGGGGAAATCTTGGCGCAGTCATGCCCAACGCCTTCATGCCCATCCCCACGCCCGAGGTGGAAGAGATCGATCAGCGCCGCGAACGCCGCGTGCGCCCGGTCAAGCGGCCCGAGGTGCCGGACTGCTGGGAAGGGTGTTGGCCCGGGCGGACATCCCTGGCCGCAGCCCCGCCCTTTCGCCCCTGGCTCCTTAGCCTTGGGTCGGCGTGCGCGTGGCGTTCCAGTCGAGCTTCATCGCCTCGCCGCCGTCGGGGCCGGCCGCTTCAAGGGTGCCCTTGATGGTGTCGCCTTCGAGCTTACCGCGATACTTGACCACGAACTTGTTGCCGCCGAGGTCGCGCACCACTTCGAACGCGAGGATTTCCTGCTGAAAGGAGACGGCGCTGATGACGGTGTCGCCAAACGCGTTGGAATAGGCGCCGGTCAGCTTGCCGTCCTTGGACTCGAGTTTGAGCGTGGTGGAGATTTCGCCGTTGGGCGACTGGGTGGTCCATTTCCAGGTGCCGGTGGGATCGGCGGCGAGCGCGGAGACCGCCGCGGCAAGGGCGAGGAAGGAGCAGAGGAGGCGAAGCATTTTCATGGGGATTGAGGGGGGGAAGCGAGCCGCAGCGCGCGTGGTCGTCCACCGTCGCGGGATTCTGCTCCGGAGTCGAGCGCGGGATCGGAATCCCAGTCTCATCCCAAGCCCCTCTCGCTTTTGGACAAGGGAGGGGTCTCCGACGCAGGCTTGGCGGAGATGGCGAAGCAACTCCGCCTTTGCCCGAAAGCGGTGTGGTGTTAGGATTCCCCTGATTGGACGGACATCAATTTCCGCAGGCTGAAACCATCCGGCTGCTCCAGCTGCCGGGCTGGAAAGGATTCAAATCAACAAACAACGGCCGACCCTGTCGGCCAGACCGCAAGCCCGGGGTGGGCGGGACCTGATTACAGGCGGTTTGTCCTGTTTCGCTTCGAGCGAGAAGGTGGCAGCCTTCGCGGGTGAATTATCGGCTGGAGATCAGTGAGGAGGCCTTGGACCAGCTGCGGGCTTTGCCCAAGGAGGCACGACGGCGGATCGGCTTCCGGCTCGATGCGCTCCAGGAGGATTTGCAGGGCGACGTGAAGAAGCTGGCCGGGCAGGCGGGGAAATACCGCCTGAGAGTTGGCGACTACCGGGTGCTCTTCGCACTGGAAAAAGACCTGATCATGGTGCATCAGGTGAAGGACAGAAAAGATGCCTACCGCGATTAAACGTCCCGCCAAAAGCAAGCCGTCGCTGAAGCGCATGAGCGCGGAGCTGGCGCAGCTGCGGGCGCGGGTCGAGGACTTGGAGGATGCCCGGGCCTTGGACAAGGCCATCGCGGAGAATGGCAAAAAACCGCTGATTCCCTGGGCGCAGGCGAAGAAGCAGCTTGGGCTGCTTTGATCTGACAGCGGGGTTTGGTCTCAGGATTTCTGACCAGCAACGATCAGCGAAAATTTGAAAAAGGGAGGGAGCGGAGGGCGGCTAGGAAGGAGTTTCCCAGCAAGAATCGTGATCTGACGTTTTGAGCTTGTCCTCCAACTCCGCCCTTACGCCGTAAAGTGAGTCGCGAGGCAAAAGGTAAGGCCCGGTCTTCCGTCGGAACGTCCTCTGAATCCGGGCTGGCGGGCGGGTCGGCTCTCGCGTATGGATTCCTTCAGCCGGACATGAAACTGTTTTGGAAACTCGGGTTGGTCTCGGGCCTGCTCCTTGGCGGGTGTCCGGCGGCGTTGGTGCTGAGTGGGAACATGGCGGTCAAGCCGCTCGACGGGCCTTATGAGCTGCGGCTGACCCTGGACCGGGACAGCGTGCATCCCGCAGAAGAGGTGTCCGCGACGATTGAGTTCAAGAACACCGGCAAGCGGGTGCTTTGGATTCCCCGGCAGCGGGAAATCTTTTTCGGGTTCGAGACGGCCAACACCACGTCGGAGAGCTGGAGCTCGTCATGCGACGGCCTGCAGTATGTGAGGGTGAACCCCGGAAAGACGATCCGCTATGAGAAGGCTTTCGTCGCGCCGGACATGGAGGGTGCGGTCAAGGTGTTCGTCACCGCAAACCGCAAGGTCTTCGCCCTGCTGACTGTAACGCGGTTGAGTCCGGAGCAGGTGTCAGGCTTGGCACCCGGCCTGAATCCCCCTGCGGCCCGCCCCTGACGATGAGCCTCTTCATGCGGACGCCCGCGGGTTTGCGCCTCGGCCCACGGTCCGTCAAATCAGGGCAACCCTGGCAAGGCCCCTTGGCCCGGCTGAACAGCCCGCGGGCGGTCCGGACCGTTTAGGGGCTTGTCCGCTTGCGGCCGGGGGGTATGAAAGGAAACCCCTCCACCCCAAAAATCATGCGCTCCGGTCCCGTTTGCCTCCCCGTGCTCATCGTCCTTGCCCTTGGCGTGCTCGCCCCGCTGACCGCGGCGGAACCACAACCGCTCTTCAACCGGAACAATCTCGATGGCTGGGAAATCTGGGTGGATGCGGCCGGACCGGCCGCCGAGCCGGCCAGCCTGTTTCGCAACGAGGACGGGGTGATCCACGTCTATCCGACGCAAACGGAGGGCACGACCCAGCCCTTCGCGGGCCTGGTCACACGCCGCGATTACTCCCGCTACGTGCTGCGGCTCGAGTATCGCTGGGGCGCGACGCGCTTCGCCCCGCGCCACGACTCCGTGCGGGATTCCGGGATCTTGTTTCATGTCTACGAGCTCGGCCGGATCTGGCCGGCCGGGGTCGAGTGCCAGGTGCAGGAAGGCGACACCGGCGACATCTGGACGATCGGCACGCGCACCACCACGAAGACGCGAAAGGACTCGCGCAACTACGGCCCCGACGGCGCGCCGGAGACGCGCGGCGGCAAGGACGCGCGCTACGCCCGCTTCGGCCGCAGCTACTGCTGGGAGCGCCCGGGCTGGAACGAGCTGGAAATCACGGTCAACGGTCCGACCGCGGTTTACCGGCTCAACGGCAAGGTGGTGAACGAGGTCGTCAACATGGAGCGGTGGAACGCCGCCTCCGGGAGCTACGAGCCGCTGACGGCCGGGCGCATCCTGCTGCAGGCCGAGGGTGCCGAGATTTTCTACCGCAACGTCACGCTCCAGGAATTGGCGCCCTGAGCCGCGGCCGCGCCGCCTTGAATCCACCTTGCGCGGTTGGGGCGGCCGGAGTTTGCAGAATCCCGTGCCGAACTTCCCCGGCACGGTGGCAGCCTCGCATCAACATCCGCAGCCTGAGCCTTTCTGGCCGCTTTCAGGACGCCACGTAGTCGATCGGCACCAAGACCACGGACGGGAGGGGCTGGCCGGATTTCAGGGCCGGCAGGAACAGCCAGTTGTCCGTGATGGTGCGGGTGAGCTGATCCTTGATGACTGCCTCCATGGGCGTGAGAATCTCCACGTCGTCCACCTTGCCCTGCGCGCTGATGGTGAGCTTCAGCTCGATGCGGCCGCTGGGCAGGGTGCGAAGTTTGCCGCGATCCAGCCCGACGAGGTAGGGCTTGGGCGTCGGGGCGTCGCCCGGATGATTCAACAGGTGCTGGGCGATGGCCAGGCGATGCCGCGCGGGGCGCGGAGCGTTCGCGCCCGGTCCGCCGGTCATCCGGAGCAACTGGGTGAACCGGGTGAGCGGCTCGTCGGGTCCGAGATATTTCTCCCCTTGGTAGGAATGGAACAGGGCGTCGCCATCCCGGTTCACCACCACGACGCTGGGGATGCCGCGGGCGCGCCATTGCTCGAAGACGCGGATGCGCTGCGCGTCGGGGAAGCGCACCACCGGCCAGGGCATGCCGACTTCCTTGGCGTAGGTGATCTGCCCGCGTTCGTCCTGATCGCTGCTGATGAAGATGACTTCGAAGCGGTCGCCGGCCTCGGCCTTCAGCTTCTCATAGGTCTTGACCAGGCTGGGGCTGAACCG
>JAUPWC010000444.1 GCA_030916665.1 Verrucomicrobiota bacterium | reverse complement strand
TCCGACCGGCACCTGCGAAGGTCACCAGAACTTGCGACGCTTCTTCTTCGCCACCGGGATTTCCTGCCCAAGCGACTCGGACAGTCCCTCGTGGATGCGCGCTGCGCGATCCCGATCTCCGGCCGGCAATCCAGCCGCCGAGGCAAACTCCGGCCAGCGCGCCACTGCCGCCGCCACCTCCGCGTCCACCAGATCAAATTCCGCCTGGCTCACACCTGCATCCCGCGCCGTTCCCGCCAGCGTCGCCCGGCGCGGGGAAGGGCCGAAGCTCGCGGGGAACAATCCGTCATACTGTCGCCCGTGCGAAAAATTGAGCGTCAGGTCGTAGGCGGGCGACAACATCCAATGTCGCCCCTGCTCCTGGTAGAGGAAGCTATGGTTCTTCCCGTGATCGTCCGCATTTCCGCTGCGCACATTGAAGATCATCCGCCGCACCGCTTCCAACACTTCAACATGGCTCGCCGTAACCCGCCGCGTGGTCAGCAGGAGGTTCTCGTACGTGAGGTCATGATTATGCAGGACACCCGCCAGCGTATGGAGATGGAGTCGCTTTCCCGTCGCCGGCTCGCAATCAAACCGCTCCACGAACAGGTGCCGCCGCTCCCGTTCTCCCTCGGCGTCCAACATCAGCTGCGTCCGCGCCGTTCGCACCCCGGCGGCTCGCGCCATTTCCATATAGGCATGCTCCATTCGCCCGTCCGTCGGCCGGCCGGCCGGATTTTCCTCACAGTCCAGCTTGAGCAGCCCCAGCTTTGCGCTGGCGTGGTCCCGCATCGCGGTTGCGACGTCGCCGCCCACGAGCAACCGCCCGTCAGCCAGCAGCGCCACGGTGGCCTTGGGCAAGGCGCCACCGGCCGTGCCGCCGCGCCGCAGGTGCTCGAACGCCGCTGCTGGTTCGGCCGCCAGCACCGCTTGCGCTTCCCGCGTCAGCAAGAGTGGATTGACGGGCTCCCAGCTGGATTGGCCGTGATCTTCATCGATCGCAGGCTCGAAACTCAACGCACCGATTCCCCGCTGTCCCACCCACGCCAGCATCCGCATCGGCGTGGCATTGACCTGCGCCTCGTTGAAGGCGCGATTCATCATTCTTCGTCCCCACTGGTCGGGCAGGCAGTCCGCGAGAAACCCAGGCAGCTGATCGAAGGCCGCGACCCGCTGACGAAACGGTTCCGGCGTGAACGGCATCATCACGGGCGAAAGATCATGACCGGTCGCCAGCCATGCCTCATCATAGACAAAATAGGTCGGTCCCTTGGTCACCACGCGACCAACCAAACGGCCATCGTGCCAGCGGACATTCAAGGCCGGGGCAACGGCACGTGCGCTCATGACGACACCTTCCGTTTCCTGCTCGATCTCAGCTTGGCGGGCTCAAGCAGCTTTTCCAAGGTTGGCTCCTCGGTCACCGGCGGTATCAATAACATGAGGTTGTTCGTCAGGCCTAGCACACCGAGCACCCGGACGAGATTCGCGAGGGTGATATTTCCATAGCCATTCTCGAAATTGAGGTAGGCCAGACGGGACAATCCCGTCCGCGCCGCCATCTCTTCCTGCGACCAATTGCGGCGCAATCGATGCTGGCGCACACGCTCCAACATGGTGCGAACGACCTTGCGATCCGGCTGTAGGTTGGGCTTCAGTGAGTCCTCTGATGAAACCGTCATAATGTATAGTTAACTTAACATTAAACCGATTAGTCAATTACAACGTATATTATAATATACATTATCGCGCATCCCTATAATTCGCGAAAGCGAAGACGAAGGCGGCTGGTGCTCGGGACAGGACTCGAACCTGCACGCCTTACGGCAAGGGCTTCTAAGACCCTCATGTCTGCCATTCCATCACCCGAGCGAGGGGGAGTTACGATTTCAGAATGACGATTTACGATTTCCCGAGGCAAGCGCCGTTTCCTGCTCCCCAATCGTAATTCGTAAATCGTCCCCCGTAAATCACCTGGCTGTCGGCAGGAACTGCGGCGCGCGGCGGGCCTTCGTCGCCGCCTCAAACTCCGCGGCGTAGGCCAGCAGCTTCGCTTCGGTCCAGGCGGCACCGGTGAAGGAAATTCCCACGGGCAGGCCGCGCCAGTCGCCGGCGGGCACGGTGACGCTTGGATAACCGGCCACGGCGGCAGGCGACGAGCTGCCGCCCGTGTAGGCGTCACCGTTGACCGGGTCGATCAGCCAGGCCGGGCCGTTGCTCAGGTTCACCAGTGCGTCGAGCCGGTGCTGGGCCAGCAGGGCGTCGATGCCCTCGGTGCGCATGACGCGCAGGCAGGTGGCGCGGGCTTCGAGATAAGCGGGCTCAGTCATCGGGCCCTTGGCCTCGGCCTTCTCCATCAACTCCTGGCCGAAATGCGGGAGCTCCTGATCGGCATGCGCCCGGTTGAAGGCGATGACATCGGCCAGAGTCTTGATCGGCGAGTCCGGCCCGAGTGTGGCGAAGTATTGGTTCAGCCCGTCCTTGAACTCGTAGAGCAACACTTCCATCTCGCCTTCGTTCGCCCGGTTGAAATCAGAAAATTCACCCAGATCGACAATCTCCGCCCCGGCGGCCTTCAGTTTTTCGACCGCGCCATCCAAGATCGGCATCAACCGGGCGTCGATGCCGAAGGGCCCGCGGATCACGCCGAGGCGCGCGCCCTTGAGGGCGCCGGGTTTGAGGCGGGCGGCGAGTTCCAGCGACAGCGCCACCGGCCGCGTCAGCGTCGCCGCATCCTGCGGGTCCACCCGCGTCATCACCTCCAGCAACAACGCCGCATCGCGCACGGTGCGCGCCATCGGCCCGGCCGTGTCCTGCGAAGCCGAGATCGGGATGATGCCAGTGCGGCTGACCAGCCCGACGGTCGGCTTGACGCCCACCAGCCCGTTGGCCGAGGCCGGCGACACGATCGAGCCGTCAGTCTCGGTGCCGACCGCCACGACGCATAAATTTGCCGCCACCGCCGCCGCCGAGCCGGAGCTGGAGCCCGACGGATTGCGGTCGAGCGCGTAGGGATTGCGCGTCTGTCCGCCGCGTCCACTCCAGCCGCTGACAGACCTCTCACCGCGGAAGTTGGCCCACTCGCTGAGGTTGGTCTTGCCGAGGATCACGGCGCCCGCCCCCCGCAACTGCGCGGCGAGCGGCGCATCGTGCGGCGGCTTGAGACCGACGAGCGCGAGTGAACCCGCCGTGGTCTGCATCTGGTCCGCCGTGGCGATGTTGTCCTTCAGCAGCACCGGAATGCCGTGCAGCGGCCCGCGCACCTTGCCGGCCTGGCGCTCGGCGTCGAGCTGCGCCGCGAGGGCCAGCGCATCGGGATTAAGTTCGATGACCGAATTCAGCTTCGGCCCCGCCCGGTCGATCTCCGCGATGCGTTTGAGGTAGGCCTCCGTCAGCGCCACCGAAGTCAGCTTGCCCGAGGTCATCTGCGCCTGCAGGTCCGTGATCGTCGCCTCTTCCAACCGCGTCTCCGCCCGGGCAACCGCAACTGCGAAACAGAACACAATCAGCGGCCATGTTTTCATGATGAGAAATCAGCCACGGATTCCACGGATAGGCACGGATAAAACCGCCTCATCGTCATCCTGAACGAAGTGAAGGATCCAAGATGATGTCCGCCATCGGTTGTGCTGCTGGATCCTTCGCCCGGCTCAGGATGACGGCATGGACGTTCATGGTGGATCGCACCCAAGGAGGCTCCGGCTTGGTCTTTCGTCTCAGCACG
>JAUPWC010000443.1 GCA_030916665.1 Verrucomicrobiota bacterium | reverse complement strand
GAGATCACCGCCCATTTCAATCTGCTGCCCGAGCGCTATTTCATCCAGACGGACGAGACGGAGATCACGCTTCACATCCAGATGGTGAACCGGCTGTTTCACACGATCTCGACCGCCGATTCGCTCAATCCGCTTCGCCCGGTCATCGAGTGGAAGGATGACCTCAACCGCAGCTACACCACGGTGCATGTCGTCACCTGGGACCGCGCCGGACTTTTCTACAAGCTGGCCGGCGCCTTCAGCGTGGCCGGTCTCAGCATTCTCTCGGCCCGCATCACGACCCGCTCCGACCACATCGCGATCGACACCTTCCATGTCGTCGAACCCGGCCGCGGTCTCGTTCAGAACCAGAAAGCGATGGAAGCCTTTGCCCGGACCGTCGATGATGCCCTCGTCAGCGAGAAGGATCTCCTGCCCGAAATCAAAGCCCAGGCCGCCAAGCTCGCCCACGCCAACCGCTACAAGGCCGGCACCTCCGAGCTGCCCGCCACCTTCCCGCCGACCGTGGAAGTTTATCACGAACTCTCGCTGAAGCGCATCATCGTTGAGATCCAGGCCCACGACAAGATCGGTCTCCTCTACCAGCTGGTGAAGACGATCTCCGACCACGGCTTCGACATCACCTTCGCCCGCATCAACACCGAGCGCAGCATCGCGCTGGATACCTTCTACATCGAGCCGGAAACACCCGATGTCCCGGTGGAGGAGTCAGTCCTGCATCACCTGCGTGACTCTCTGCGAGCGGTGATTTCCCCCGGCAAGGCCGAGACCGCCGGTTGAGCGGAATCTCCGATCGCAGGTTGCGCATCACGAGCGGGCTCCTCTATTTTGCGGGAACCACATTCCCGCCATGGCTGACTTTGATCCCCAACCCGTCCCCGCCAAACGGCAGTCAGACGCGGCGGCGCACCATGACCTGGCCTCCCTGGCGGTCACCGCCCCCAACGCCGTCTCCGCCCAGGAAGGACTGCTCGCCGCGATCATGTCGGCCTTCCCCGCCGACAGCGGCTCGCTTTCGCTGCTGACCCCCGAAAGCGCCAGCCTGGAGATCTGCGCGCAGCAGGGCCTGCCGCCCGAGACGGGGGAGTTCGCGCTCCGTCCCGGCCAGGGCATCACCGGCTGGGTGGCGCTGCACGCGCGCCCGTTGCTCGTGGCCGATGTGAGCCACGAGCCGCGCTACATCGCCGCCCGGCGCGGCGTCTGTTGCGAAATGGCCGCGCCGCTCATCGTCGAGGGACAGGTCGTCGGCGTGGTCAATTTGGACGCCGACCAGCCGGGTGCGTTCAACTCCATCGACCTCGACCGGCTCCAGTCCTTTGCCGACGAGGCCGGGCGCGTGCTCAACCGACTCTGGCAGTTCGACCGCATGCGGGCCAACTCCACGCAGCTCACCACGCTGGTCGAGCTCGGGCACGCCCTCGTCGCCCAACTCGCACCCGAAGAACTGCTCAACACGATCACCGACAGCGCGCGCGCCCTCTTCAACGCTAAGCTCAGCCTCCTTCACGACTACGATGACGCCAGCCGCGAGCTGAAGCTCCATGCCTGGTCCGCGGCCGGCGACCTCGCCGCCACCGGCCTGTCGCTCCAACAGCAAACGGTCCCCATCGACGAGGCGCTGTTCGCCTCCGCGCTGCGCACCGGCCGGGCGACCGAATACCAGCATCTCGACGGTCCCCGCTACAGCGAGGCGGCCGACCTGCCGCGCGACCCGTCGCTCTGCAGCGCCCTCGCCTCGCCGCTGAACCTTGAAGGCAAACTGGCCGGCATCCTGAGTGTCTTCCACGACCACCCGCACCGTTTCAGCGACGACGAAAAACGCCTCTTCACCGCGCTGGCGAACTTCGCCACGGTGGCCCTGCACAACGCCCGGCTCTACTCGCGCGTCTTCCACTCCGAGGAGGTCCTGCGCAAGAACGAGACGCTCACCACCCTCGGCCTGCTCGCCGCCGAGATCGCCCACGAGATCCGCAATCCGCTCACCGTGATCAAGCTCCTGCACGGCCCGCTTGGCGCGGACTTCGGCCCGGGCGACCCGCGGCACAAGGACCTCCAGATCATCACCGAGAAGATTGAGCAGCTCGAGGGCCTCGTCACCCGCGTGCTCTCCTTCGCCCGCGCCCCGGCCAGCCTGCACTCGCGCTGGTCGCTCGACGAGATCCTCAGCGACACCAACCACCTGCTCCGCGCCAAGCTCGCGCAGGCCGGCGTCCAGCTGCACTACACCCCGCCCGCGGGCGGGGTCGCCGTGGACGTGAACAAGGGCCAGATCCAGCAGGTCTTCCTGAATCTCGCGCTCAACGCCTTCCACGCCATGCCGCAGGGCGGAGAACTCCGCATCAGCTGCATCTGCGAGGGCGCCAACATCCACACCGATGTGAGCGACACCGGCGGCGGCATCCCGCCGGAGGTCCAGCCGCGCATCTTCGAGTCGTTTCTTTCCACGCGCGCCGGCGGCACCGGCCTCGGCCTGACCATCGCGCTGCGCATCGTCAAGGACCACCACGGCTCGCTCCAGCTGCGCAGCACCGGCCCGCGCGGCACGACGATGCGCGTGACCCTGCCCGTCGCGCATGGCTGATCACGCCACCGGCCGCAAATTCAGGTCCACCATCAGGTCGGCGGCGATTTTCTCCAGGTCGGCCCGCACGGTCTCAATCTTCACCCTGGCCGGTACAAGCACACGCGCCTTGGCTTGGAAAAGTTCGCCGCCGCCCATCGGAGCACTCACGCATTGCGAGGAAAGTTCCTCCACGTTCACGCCGTGCGCCGCCAGCACGCCAGTCACGGTGCGCAGGATGCCGGGACGGTCATTGCCCACCAATTCCAAGGTCGCGACCACTCCCGCCGCGGCGGCCGGTCCGGCGCCACTTTCGAGGATGATGCGCAGGCCGTCCGACTCGAGTCCGTGCAGCGCGTGCCTCAACCCGGTCATCTTTTCAACAGGGACCTCGACCCGGGCGATGCCGGCAAACCGGCCGCCGAGGTGGCACATGCGGCTCTCCAGCCAGTTCCCACCGTGGTCGGCCACGCAAGAGGTGATCCGTTCCACCAGTCCCGGCCGGTCCTCGGCCATGATGGTCATCACAAGGGTCTCGATCATGTGGCGAAACTATCCCCGCAGAACGCCATCATGCAACCCGCATATCTAGTAGAACTGTAGCGTGCCCGGCACAGGGCCGGGAGCGCCTCATTCCTCCAGCTCCACGTTCCAGTAGGCGACGTCGAGGAAGTCCTTCCACTTCTCGTGCCGGTGGTTGTTGATCACGAGACTGATGACCGGCCGCCATTTCGGGCGCACCGGCTTGCGAATGAGGCGCATGTGGGCCTCGTGCGGCAGCCGGTTGGCCTTGCGGGAATTGCACTTGATGCACGAGCACACGATGTTCTCCCACGTCGTCTTGCCGCCGTAGTGGCGCGGAATGACGTGGTCGAGGTTCAGCTCCTCACGCGGGAAGATGTGGCCGCAATACTGGCACTTGTCGTCGTCGCGCTCGAAGACGTTGCTGCGGGTTAGCTTCAGCTCCTTGCAGGGCAGCTTGTCGAAAAACGTGAGCAAAATGACGCGCGGCAGGCGGACCTTGCGGTTAATCGTGCGCACCGTTTCCAGCTCCTCGACCGGCGGGTTGTAGGCCGAAAAGTCGATCCAATCCATCAGCGAGAACGTGCGGAAATTGTCCTCCGTCTGGTGCACGACCTGGGCGTGTTCGCGGGCCAGCAGGGCGAAGGCGCGGCGCGCAGCAATGACGTTCACCGCCTGCCAGAGGCGGTTCAGCACGAGCACCGGTTGGTCGAGCACGGCTTCCATAGGCAACGGGCCTGTGGCATAAGCCCGACCCGCCGACCTGTCAAGTCGCCCTCCGCGACGGTAGGGTAAAGTTGCCTGCTACAAACGACCGCTGATCGGCCGCTCGCGCGTCAGCGCCGCGATCCCGTCGGCGAACTCTGGATAACCCACGGTCAGTGCGGTCCGGTCACCGAGTTCGAAATCGCCCCACACAAACCCGGGCACCACCACGCAGCTGATCAACGCCCAGCGTCCGCCGCTTGCGAGCCGCGTGCCCTGCCAAGTTCCTGCGGGGACCACGTCCTGCAGGCGCTCCCCCGTCCCGACATTCAGCCCGAGCCGCACCCATTCGCCGCGTCCGTCGGCCTGCAGGCGCAAAGACTCCACGGCATCCCCGGCCTGGAAGCACCAGATTTCGTCCACCTTGAGACGGTGCAGGGCCGAGCATCCCTCCGGGGTGACCAGGAAATAAATCGTGGACCACAGAAGCCTGCCGTCAGCCCCGCGCGTCGCAGCTTCGGCCTGACGCCGGAAGAAGCCGCCCTCCTGGTCCAGCGGGTCGAGTCGGAGCAGTATGATGACCTGCTCCGCCGTGTGCGTTTCAGGCGAAAGCCCGCCGGGATTCATGCTCCTGCGGTCAGGCGCCGGGTGCCGGCACGATGCTGAGCTTCAGCGACTGGTTCTTGATCCGGATGCCGGCCAGTTTGGCCACGACCATCTCGGCGTGTTCGGTAGCCACGTCCACATGCGTATGCTCCTCGTGGATGTCGATGGCCCCGACCGCGCTTGCCGGCAAGCGGGTGACGCCGGCGATTTTTCCGACGAGGTCGGCGGGAGTGACGAGCTGCTGGCGCCCAACATTGAAGGAAACCACGGTGAAGCCCGGCTCGCGACCCGTGCGCGGCTTGCGGTCGTAGGTCCGCTTCTGGGCGGCAAACCGGTCGCCGGTGGGCGCGGGCTTGGGGGCCTCGGTCTTAAACGGAGGGCCCGCGTCCCTGCGGGCCGGACTCGGCTCAACGCTCCGCAGAGGCGCGGAGCTTCCACGGTCTGCCGGTGCCGGGGGTGCCTCGTTGGTTGCGATATGCTCCGCCCGCACTTTCGCCGTCTTTTTCACCGGCTCCGTCGTGTCGCCACCCATCAGATGGATCAGCGCCGAGGCGATGTCCGTGCTGGTGTAGCCCATCTCCAGGAGGCGATCCACCATCTGGTCGTGTGACTTGAACTTCTTTTCCTCCAGCGTGGCCCGTAATTTCTCGAAGAACACGTTGCCCTTCGCTTCCTCGACCTCGTCGAGGGAGGGCACGCGCTCGCGGCGGATCTTCAACCGCGCGTAATGCACCATGCCCTGCAGCTTGTAGATCTCGCGGCCCGATACGAAGGTGAAGGCCATGCCCGTCTTGCCGGCTCGGCCGGTTCGGCCCACGCGGTGGGTGTAGTCCTCGGCGTCGTTGGGCAGGTCGAAATTGAACACCACCTCGAGGTCGTCCACGTCGAGACCGCGCGCGGCCACATCGGTCGCGATCAGAAACTCGAAGCCGCGGCGGCGGAACTTGTCCATCACGCGCGTGCGCTGCGCCTGCGTGATGTCACCATGCAGCCGGTCCACCGAATAGCCGCGGGCGTGCAGGTGCTCGTCGAGCTCGTCCACCATGATCTTGGTGCTGCAAAAGATGATGCCGAAACGGAAATCATGCAGGTCGATCAGACGCGTGAGCACCTCGATCTTGGAGCGGCGGTCCACCTCGAAGTAGATCTGCTCCACCTTGGGCGCGTTCTGCGCATGGGCCTCGATTTTCACCCACTCCGGATCGCGCGTGTAGCGTTTGATCAGTTCCTGGATGGCGCGCGGCATCGTCGCCGAGAAAAAAAGGCACTGCCGTGTCTCAGGCACGGCGGAGAGAATGCGCTCGATGTCGTCGCGAAAACCCATGTCGAGCATGCGGTCGGCCTCGTCGAGCACGACGACCTTGAGCGAGTCGAGCCGCAGCGTGCCACGCTCCATGTGGTCCATCACGCGGCCGGGTGTGCCGATGACCACCTGGGCACCGGCCGCGAGCGCGCGGAACTGCCGTTCATAACTCTGACCGCCGTAGATCGGGACTTCCATGAGGCCGCGCTTGAACGAGCCCAGCTTGCCGCACTCCTCGGCCACCTGCACCGCCAGTTCACGGGTCGGGCAGAGCACGAGCACCTGCACCTTCTTCAGCGACACATCGACCTTCTCGATCGCCGGGATGGCGAAGGCCGCGGTCTTGCCCGAGCCCGTGGCCGACTGACCCACGACGTCGCGTCCGGCCATGCCGAAGGGGATGACCGCGGTCTGGATGGGCGAGGCTTCCTCGAATCCCATCTTGTCCACCGCTTTCAAAATCTCCGGCGAGAGGCCGAGTTGGCTAAACGGAAGTTTTTCCATGCCAGTAGCGTGGCCCGCCCTCGGGAAAAAGAGAGAACAAAGTTCGACTTCTTAATAATGCCTGCGCCACTCACCAGAACCGCTGCACACAACCACACGGTCTTCTCCCTCCAACAGCGCTTCTTCCGCGCGAACCTGACCGGTGCTGTCATGCCAATCGCATCGGCGATTATCTGTCCCGCCCCCTTCCGGCCATGGGGCCTCAATTTTGTTCTTCGGCGAATTTCACGTTTGGCCCCGTGGTTTCGGGCTTGGCGGTCGCCGGACGCGAATCCAGCAGTGACATGGTGACTTCGAATTTCTCTTTGCCGCGGGCGACCAGCAGCCTGACCTCGGCCGGCGCTCTGCGCTCTAACTGCTCAGGCCTTGACGTGTTTGTGCTTGCCCAACGATAGCGATCGCCGGGCCTTAATCCGGCCCGTTCAGCCCGGCTGCCCGGATCGACTTCCTTGATCAGCATCGCCTCACCATCCGGCACCCCCACGAATCCGTAAACGGAGGGGCGGCCGTCAGGCTCCAGCGGCCCGGTCCACCTTGTGGTGCTGATCATTATCTCATCCAGGAGCCACAACAATTTCCTCTTCTGATCGATCACCAGTTTCCAGGGCGCCAAGGCCGCGCTACCCAGCGTGTTTTCATCGGCCGAGCGGATTTCCGGGTCACGCCACGTAGCCGGACCCAGGCGAATGTCTCCGGCCAGTTGCCCAAACAGCGGCCGCCAATAACCCGCGATGCCGAAGGTGTATTCGTCTGCTTTGGTCAGGCCGACCCGCACCGGATAACTGGCGATATCCGCCAACAGAAATCCGCTGCTTGAACCGGTATCAATCAGGATTTCGGTGGTCGCGTGCCTGGTGGATGGCGTGGCAATGGACACGTGCGGGGTGCTTCCCGTGTAAGGCAGGCCGGTTTCAGACGCAGGCGAGGTGCTTCCCGGCCGAAGCACGCTGACCGTTTGCCGGGGAAAATCGATTTCCAGCAGCACATCCCGCAGGGCACTCAGGCCCAGGATGCCTCCGTTGATTTCCCCGTAAGCGCTCATCTGCACCACGTTTTCGTCGCTCAAAATCGTGACGCCAATTTCACCCAAGGAAAAGCGCGGCGATTCGATCCGCTTGACCGCGCCCAGATACGCCCGCTTGGAGTGACCACCGGCACCCCCTATTCTGGCGACGTATCGACGGGCGATCAAAACTCCGGCCTCCCGGGCGACTTGCGGAGTGATGCTCGTTGCTTGCGCTCCGGTATCGAGGATGAAGCGATACGGGCCCTGCCCATTGACCTTCAGTTCCACGCACGGCCGGCCACCGACAAATATCGCGGGCAGATCAACCCGGTCAGCGGACAGGATGGTTTCCCCGGGAGGTTGATCGAGCCGGGGAGGCCGGCTCATGCAGCCAGAAAGCGCGAAGCTCGCGAGCAGAAGAACCGGAAGTAGATTACGCATGCTTGCACCGCCACGCATAGGTTTATCGGAAACCCATGCAAAGGCCTAATAACCCGACGGCGGCGCAATTCTGTCACAAACCTGTCGGCGAGGATTTGCCTCGCTATACCCGGCCATAAACGGGGTAATCACCAACTATGCCATTTTCCAAGCTCGGGCTGCCGCCCGCCCTCGTCAACGGAGTCAAGGCCATGGGTTACACGGACCCGACGCCCATCCAGCTCCGTGCCATCCCGGTTGTGCTCGGCGGCGGCGACCTCATCGGCTCGGCCCAGACCGGCACCGGCAAGACCGCGGCCTTCGCCCTCCCCACCCTGGCCCGCCTCGGCAAGCACGAGCCGCGCGGTCCGCGCGTGCTCATCCTCGAGCCGACCCGCGAACTCGCGGCCCAGGTCGAGACGGCCTTCCGCGACTTTGGCCGCTTCACCGACCTTCGTGCCACCGTCGTTCACGGCGGTGTCGGCTACGGCCGCCAACGCAGCGAGCTCCAGGCCGGCACCGACGTCGTCATCGCGACGCCCGGACGCCTGATGGATTTCATCAACGAGCGCACGCTGAGCTTGGCCGGAGTCAAGATCCTGATCCTCGACGAGGTGGACCGCATGCTCGACATGGGCTTCGTGAAGGACGTGAAGAAGATCATCGCGATGTGCCCAAAGGAGCGGCAGACGCTGTTCTTCTCCGCGACCGTTCCGCCCGAGATCGAGGAGGTCGCCCGTTTCGCCCTGCGCAATCCGGCCCGCATCGAGATCGGCGTCGCGCGCACCGTCAACCAGTCCGTCACCCACGCCTTCTACCCGGTGCCCCAGGGACTCAAGTTCGACCTGCTGGTCGCGCTGCTGGAAAAGACCGATTTCCAGAGCTGCATCGTGTTCTCCCGCACCAAGCACGGGGCCGACAAGATCGCCCGCAAGCTGAAGGCCGCCAACCACTCCGTCGCCGTCCTCCACGCCAACCGCTCGCAGAACCAGCGCGTCGAGGCGCTCGCCGGCTTCAAGTCCGGCAAATACGAGGTGATGGTCGCGACCGACATCGCCGCCCGCGGCATCGATGTCGCCGGGGTCTCGCACGTCATCAACTACGACATCCCGGCCAACCCCGAGGACTACGTCCACCGCATCGGCCGCACCGGTCGGGCCGCCGCCGTCGGCGACGCCTTCACGATCACCACGCCGGACCAGGCCGGCGAGATCCGGGACATCGAGCGCTTCATCGGCCAGAAAGTTCCGCAGCTGAAGCTCGAGGGTTTCAACTACTCCGCGCAACCCAAGCCTGCCATGGGCTTCCAGGGGGCCGCTCCGGCGCACGGGCAACGTCCGGCCCACGGCCATGGGGGAGGCCGTGGCGGTCAGGGCGGACACGGTGGCGGCCGCGGTCAGCAACAGCGCGAACAACGATACTTCCAACCGTCCAGCCAGACCCAGGCCCCGCGCCCGGGCCAACCGCAGGGACACGGCGGCGGCCACAGCCAGCAGGCGGAACATCCCCAGCGCAAATTCGGCAACCTCTCCCGCGGACGCTGGCAGCGGCGCTGAGGAGCCGGACGGCGTTCAGCTCACCTTGCGGCGACGGCGCAGGAGCGCCAACGCCGCCAGTCCCGCGCCCATCAGCGCATAGGTGCCGGGCTCCGGCACCGCATGGATGAGCAACTGGTTGGTCAGATACGTGACGTGGAAGTCGTAGGGATTGCCGGCAAAGTAGGCGGTGATCCCTGTGCCGCTCACCGGCATCCCTGCGAGGTAACCGCTGATGCCGCTGCCGCCCGAGGTGATCTCCATGAGCGTATAGCTGGCATTAGGTGTCGGCGCACTGAGCAGGTTCAGACTCAGCTGCAACAGCCCCGAGCCGAGGTTCACGGCACCTGGATTCTGAAACACAATCTTGTCGGCATTGGTGGCATCCAACTCGACTTCGAAAGTCGAAGCCCCGCTGACCACGAAGTCGCTGCCAGCCTGGAAAGTTAGCGTGCCAATGGAGTTGCCGGGGGCGAGGGTGCCACCCGCCAAAGCGAGGTCACCATTGATCGTGCCGGCCCCGCCGATGAAGCCGCCGATCGCATTGGTCAGATTGTTGTTGGTGTAGAGAACGCCGGCCATGAGCTTGAGCTGGCCGGCATTCGTCATGGGCGAATTGACATACAGGTTGCCGCCGGTGAGATTGATCACGCCGCTGGCGGCATTGGTGGTGGTGTCGTCACCGTAGTAACCGAAATACAGCGTGCCGGTGCTGACGTTCAATGTGCCCTGGTTGCTCAAAGATTCGGCATAAAGGTAACCGGTGGTGTTGATATTGTGCGTCAGCACACCCTGGTTGGTGATCGTGGTGCCGGCGCTGCCGTCGCTGTAGATCGACACATCGCCGGTCACCGTCGTCGTGGCGTCCAGCGTCAGCGAGCGGTTGGCGCCTTCGAGATAGATGTAGGCCCCGCTACCCATCGTGATCGTTTTGCCCGCCAGTGTGCCGGTTTGCTGCCAGCGCAGGTGCGCGTTATTGGCGAAGGTGGCATTGGCACCGGTGAACGAAGCCCCGTTGATGAAGCGCACGTAGCTGCTCGCCGTGGAAAGGTTGAGGTCACCG
>JAUPWC010000442.1 GCA_030916665.1 Verrucomicrobiota bacterium | reverse complement strand
CCAGCGCACGATGACCGTGCAGGAAGCCAGCCCGCGCGGCCTGCGCAAACTCGGCCCCGTGGTCGAGCGCCTCGCCACCGCGGAAAACCTGATCGCCCACCGCCGCGCCGTGACCGTGCGGTTGGAGAAACTTGCTGTAGCGGCGGTCTATGACCGCCGTCCCCTCGCCCGTCGGCGGTCATAGACCGCCGCTACAACCATGAGCTCCGTCGAATCCGTCCTCGCCCTCGTCCGTCCCGACATCCTCGCGCTCGCGCCCTACAGCTCCGCGCGCAAGGAGGCCAAGGGCGGTCGCGTCTGGCTCGACGCCAACGAGAATCCCGAGACCCCCGCCGCGGGCCAGCCGCTGTTCAACCGTTACCCCGACCCGCAGCCGCCCGACCTCGTCGCGAAACTCGCGGCCCTCTACGGCGTGACGCCGGCGCAGTGCCTCGTCACCCGCGGTTCCGACGAGGGCATCGATCTTCTTCTGCGCACCTTCTGCCGCGCCGGGCAGGATGCCATTCTCATCACGCCACCGACCTACGGCATGTATGTCGTCGCCGCCGGCATCCAGGGCGCAAAGGTCGTCAAGGTCCCGCTGCTCCGCGACCAGGACTTCGCCCTCGACACCGAGGCGGTGCTCAAGGCGGTCACCTCCGAGGTGAAACTCGTCTTCCTCTGCTCGCCGAACAACCCCACCGGCGGACTGCTCGCGCGCGACGCCGTGCTCAAGGTCGTGCGCTTGCTCGCCGGCCGCGCCGTCGTGGTCGTGGACGAGGCCTACGTGGACTTCTCCGACCAGCCGAGCCTTGCGACGGAAATTCCGGCCAATCCCAACCTTGTCATCCTGCGCACGCTCTCCAAGGCCTTCGGTCTGGCCGGCGCCCGCGTGGGCACGACCATCGCCGACCCGGCCGTCATCGCCGTGCTGCAGAAGGTCATCGCCCCCTACCCCGTCCCCGTGCCCGTGGTGCTCGCCGCCCTCGGCGCCCTCTCCGACGAGGGCCTCGCCGCCGCGCAGCGATCGGTGGCGACTTTGCTCAGCGAGCGCGCCCGTCTCGCCGTCGCGCTGGCGAAGCTGCCCGCAGTGAAAAAGGTCTGGCCCACCGACACCAATTACCTGCTCGTCGAGGTGCCCGACTCCGCCAAGGCCATGGCCCTCGCCCGCGGCACCGGTGTCATCTGGCGCGACCGCAGCAAGGACGTGCCCAACACCATCCGCATCACCGTCGGCACCGCCGCCGAGAACGATGAAACCCTGGAGGTCATGTCCCGTGTGTGATCTGCAATCATCTTCCCGCGGGCGGGGTCGCCCGCGCTCCAACTGGAGCCGCGGCGACCTCGCCGCGGATTCGCCCCGCCCATGAAAAAAATCCTCTTCCTCGACCGCGACGGCACGCTCATCACCGAGCCCGCCGATTTCCAAATCGACCGCCTCGACAAGTTCGCGCTCGAACCGGACTGCGTGGCCGCGCTCCAGCGCCTGCGCGACGCGGGCTGGACCTTCGTCATGGTCACCAACCAGGACGGACTCGGCACGCCAAGTTTCCGTGAGGAGGAATTCCGCCCGCTGCAGAACCTGCTGCTCCAAATCCTCAAGTCCCAAGGGATCGGCTTCGAGGCCGTGCGCGTGTGCCCGCACACCGTCGCCGACCGCTGCGAGTGCCGGAAACCCAAGGTCGGTCTCCTCCTCGACTACCTCAAGGACACCGCCTGGTCGCGCGAGGAATCCTACGTCATCGGCGACCGCGAAACCGACCTCCAGCTCGCCGCCACCCTCGGCGTGAAGGGCCTGCGCTACCACCCGAAGACCCTCGGCTGGACCGAAATCGCCCGGCAGATTGCCGACGCCCCGCGCCGCGCCGTCATCGCCCGCCAGACGAAGGAGACGAAGATTTCCGTGAGCGTGGACCTCGACGCGGCCGCCCCGGCGAAGTTCGCCACCGGGCTCGGCTTCTTCGACCACATGCTCGACCAGATCGCGCGCAACGCCGGCATCAGCCTCGTCATCACCTGCGAAGGCGACCTGCACATCGACGAGCACCACACCGTCGAGGACGTCGGCCTCGCGCTGGGCTCGGCCCTGAAGCAGGCGCTCGGCGACAAGCGCGGCATCGGCCGCTACGGCTTCACCATGCCCATGGACGAGGCGAAGGCCGAGGTCGCGATCGACCTCAGCGGTCGCCCCTGGCTCGTGTTCGAGGCAAACTTCCCGCGCGAGAACGTCGGCGAACTGCCGACCGAGCTGGTGTCACACTTCTTCCAATCGCTCGCCACCACGCTCGGCGCGACGCTCCACATGTCAGTGAAGGGCGACAACACGCACCACATGATCGAGTCCCTCTTCAAGGGCTTCGGCCGCGCCCTGCGGCCCGCGGTCGCGCGGGGCGCCGGAAGTGAAATTCCGTCAACCAAAGGGGTCCTGTGATCTTCCCTTCCTCCATGTGGGTCAGCGAGCTTGCTCGCGCCAAAACCCGCGCCCGCGAGCGGGCTGCCCACCTCCAACCATGTTAGCCATTGTCGACAGCGGCGGCGCCAACATCGCCTCGGTGCGTTTCGCGCTCGAGCGACTCGGCGTGCAAAGCGAACTCACGGCCGACCCGGCGGTCATCCGCTCGGCCGAGCGCGTCATTCTGCCCGGCGTCGGTTCCGCTTCGGAAGGGATGAAACGCCTCCACGCCAAGGGCCTCGTTGACTGCGTGCGCAGCCTCACCCAGCCCGTGCTCGGCGTCTGCCTCGGCATGCAGCTGCTCTTTGAGGAATCCGAGGAGGACGGCGGCGTGCAGACGCTTGGCCTCATTCCCGGCAAGGTCGCGCTCCTCCCCAATTCGCCCGGCATCACGGTGCCGCACATGGGCTGGAACACGCTGCTGACTGGCCGCAAGCCCGCGCTGCTCGACGGCGTCGAGCCCGAGGCCCGCTTTTATTTCGTGCACAGCTACGCCGCGCCCGTGAACGCCTTTACCGTCGCCAGCTGCACGCACGGCACGCCGTTCTCCGCGATCGTCCAGCGCGGCAACTTCTCCGGCGCCCAGTTCCACCCCGAGCGCTCCGGCCCCGCCGGCGCCCGCCTGCTGCAGAACTTCGTGGAGGGCCGCGTATGAACCGGCTGACTTGCTCTGCCGAGGTGGAGCGCCTTGACCTCAAGGCGCTTGGTTCGCTGCGTGTGTCATTCAGCGCGTTGGGGTCAACGCGCTCCACCCAGAAAATCTGTAACGTATTATATTACACTTTTCCCGCGCCATGATCATCTACCCTGCCATCGACCTTCGCGGCGGGCGCGTCGTGCGCCTGACCGAGGGCAAATTTGACCAGGAGAAATCCTACGGCGATGACCCGCTGGCCGTGGCCCGGGAATTCGCCGCGGCCGGCGCGACCTGGCTGCACGTCGTGGATCTCGACGGCGCCAAGGATCCCACCAAGCGCCAGACCCCGCTCGTCGAAAAGATCGCGCGCGGCAGCGGCCTGCGCATGCAGACCGGCGGCGGCATCCGTGAAGAATCCCAAATCACCGCGCTCCTCGCCGCCGGCGCCGAGCGCGTCATCGTCGGCAGCGTCGCGGTCAAGCAACCCGAGCTCGTCCACGACTGGCTGCGCCACTTCGGGCCGGAAAAGATCATCCTCTCACCCGATGTCCGTCTCGATGCCGACGGCACGCCGCGCGTCGCCGCGGCCGGCTGGCAGGAGAGCACGGGCGTGGCACTCGATGATTTTCTCAACGGCTTCCTCGCCTCCGGCTTGAAACACATCCTTTGCACCGACATCAGCCGCGACGGCAAGCTGACCGGCCCGAACACCGCGCTCTACGCCGCGCTCGTGAAAAAATTCCCGACGCTCCAGATTCAGGCTTCGGGCGGCGTGTCGTCGCTCGACGACCTGCGCGGCCTCAAGCCGACCGGCAGCGCCGGCGTCATCGTCGGCCGCGCGCTCTACGAGAAGAAGTTCACTCTGCAGGAGGCATTGGCCCTCTAATCGTTCTCTTAATCGTAATCTTTCTCGTTCTCCTTCCTGCCCAGCCCCGAGCTTCCCATCAGAGATTACGATTAGGATTAAGAGAACGAGAACGATTTTCCCTCACCACCTTCACCTGCACTTTCACTCTTAAATGCTAGCCCGCCGCATCATCCCCTGCCTCGACGTCCGCGACGGCCGCGTCGTCAAGGGCACGCAGTTCCGCGACCACGAGGACGTGGGCGACATCATCGAGCTGGCCTCGCGCTATCGCGACGAGGGCGCCGATGAGCTCGTGTTCTACGACATCACCGCCAGCAGCGACGGCCGCACCGTCTCGACCGAGTGGGTCACGCGCGTGGCCCGCGTGCTCGACATCCCGTTCTGCGTGGCCGGCGGCATCCGCTCGCTCGACGGCGCCCGCGCCATCCTCCACGGCGGGGCCGACAAGATCTCCATCAACTCCCCCGCCCTCGAAAACCCCGCGCTCATCGGCGAACTCGCCCGCGAGTTCGGCTCGCAGTGCGTGGTCGTCGGCATCGACAGCCGCACGGAGGACGGCGACTGGTTCGTGAAGCAATACACCGGCGACCCGTCCAAGACGCGCTCCACCCGGTGGCGCACGCTCGACTGGGCCGTCGAAGCCCAGAAGCTCGGCGCGGGCGAAGTCGTGCTCAACTGCATGAATCAGGACGGTGTGCGCCGCGGCTACGACCTTGTGCAACTGAAGGCCCTGCGCGCCCTGCTCCACATCCCGCTCGTCGCCTCCGGCGGCGCCGGCGAGATCTCACACTTCAACGATGTCTTCCGCCTCGCCGGCGTGGACGGCGCGCTCGCGGCGTCCGTCTTCCACAAGGGCATCATCGCCATTCCCAAGCTAAAGGAACAGCTCATCGCCGACGGCATTTCGATCCGCCCATGACCCACGCCACCTGTCATTCTGGGATCCAGGACCAAGCCGGAGCCTGCCTGGGTGCGACCACCGATGAACTTCCCTACCGTCATCCTGAGCCGTGCGAAGGATCCAAGGGAAGCTTCGCCTACCACCTTCGCTTCGTTGCTCCGCTTGGATCCTTCGCTTCGCTCAGGATGACACGCATCGTGATTTTTTACCCTCCGCTCCCATGAAACTCCCGAAAATCGACTGGAAGAAGACCAACGGCCTCGTGCCCGCCATCGTGCAGGATGCCACCACCCTGCAGGTGCTCATGCTCGGCTACATGAACGCCGAGGCGCTGAAGAAGACCCTGCGCACGAAAAAGGTCACGTTTTTCAGCCGCACCAAGGACCGTCTCTGGACCAAGGGCGAGTCCTCCGGCCACTTCCTCAAGGTCGTGAGCGTCGAGGTGGACTGCGACAACGACACGCTCCTTGTGCGGGCCAACCCCGTCGGCCCGACCTGTCACCGCGGCACCGTGAGTTGCTTTGGCGACGGCGCGCTCGTGGGCGGCGTGGGCTTCCTCGGCCATCTCGAACAGTTTCTCGACGAACGCATCAAGGGCGGCGACACCAGCAGCTACACCGTGCGCCTCGCCAAGGAAGGCGTGGGCCGCGTCGCCCAGAAGGTCGGCGAGGAAGGCCTCGAAACCGCGCTGGCCGCCGTCGCCGGCAAGAACAAGGACTTCGCCGGCGAGGCCGCCGATCTGATCTACCACCTGATCGTGCTCCTGCGCGTGAAGAAGCTGAAGCTGGCCGACGCCATCGCCGTGCTCGAGAAGCGCCACGCACCGAAGAAGTGAGGCCATCCTGGCAGGGCGAATCCTCCGGATGAGCCGCGGCTCGTCGAGACGACTCGCCCTGCCCGACAAACCCGAAACCCGGAGTTGCACCGGGACGCGAGTCGCGCACGTTCAAAGGGCGTTCCGCCCCATGAAGCTGCCCTCGCTCCGTCCGCTTTTCGTGCTCTCCCTGCTGGCCGGACTGTTGGCCGCCTCCGCCTTCGCCGCCGGTGATCCGCGCGCGGGCCGCTGGGCCCACGAAGGCACCGCACACAAACCCGACAGCCGCGTCGTGTGGGGCCGACTCGACAACGGCCTGCGCTACGCCCTCCTGCCGCATGCGGGCGTGCCGGGCCAGGTTTCCATGAAGCTGGTCGTGCTCGCCGGCTCGGTGGATGAGCGCCCCGACGAGCTGGGCATCGCGCACTTCACCGAGCACATGGCCTTTCACGGCAGCGCCGAGATGAACGAGCTGCAGATGCTGGCCTTCTTCCGCCGCCTGGGCGCGGAATTCGGCTCGGACGTCAACGCCTTCACCACCTTCGACAACACGGTTTACAGCCTCGATTTCCGGGAAAACGAGCCGCGCTTTCTCGCCGACGGCCTGCGGTTCTTCCGCGGCGTGGCGGACAGCATCACCTTCGAGTCCGCCGTCATCGACCGCGAGCGCCGCGTGATCTTCGCCGAGAAACGCAACCGCGGCGGCCTGACGGAACAGCAGGTCGATGCGACCATGCCGGTCATCTTCCGCGGGGTGAACTTCGCGGAGCACTCCCCCATCGGCACCGACGAGACCCTGCGCTCCCTGCGGCGCGAGCAGTTTCTCGACTTCTACCGGCGCTGCTACCGGCCCGACCTCATGACGATCGTGGCGGCCGGCGATTTCGACGCCGCGGCGCTGGAGGCGGTCATCCGCGAAAAGTTCTCCTCCCTGGAAAAACCCGCGACGCCCATCCCGGCGCGCCCGCCGGGCAAGCCCGAGCTGCGCTCGCTGCGCGCGGGCGTGTTCCGCGTCTCGGGCATCGGCTCGGCCGAGACGCTGGTCGCGAGCGCCGCGCCCCTGGCGGCGAAACAGGACCCGCGCGAGGCCAAGCTCCACCAGTGGCGCAGCTCGGTCGCGCTGGAACTGTTCGCCCGGCGCATGGGCCACCAGATTCCCGGCGCGGGTAATCCGCAGGCGTCCTACGAGACCATCATGGGCTACGAGTCGGTCGTCGCCTCGGTGCAGGTGTCCGGCGAAGCCTGGTCGCAGGGCCTGCTCGGCGTGGACCAGGCCGTGCGCGACGTGGTGAAACGCGGCTTCACCGCCGCCGAGGTCGCCGAGCTGCGCATGCGCTACCAGGAGTTCACCCAGCACCAGATCCGGCTGCTGCCGGTGATGGAGCCCGCGGAACTTTGCAGCGAGCTGGCGGACTCGATCACGGAGGGCACCCTGTTCTTCGGTCCCGCCACCGAGCTGGCCTGGACCAACGAATGGCTGGCCGGCCTCAGGGCCGACGAGCTCAACCGCGCCTTCCGCGGCCTGTGGAATCTCGAGGCCATGGCCTTCCACGTCGGCGGCGATGTGGATCTCGAGCTGAACCCTGCCGAGGTCCTCAAGACCGTGCAGAAGCACCGCCGCGGCGAGCTGTCCTACCTGCTGCCGCCGGCGCCCAAGGACGAGACCTTCGTGCTGAAGAAGCCCGGCCCGGTGTCCACCGTGGCCGAGAGCCGCAACGTCCCCGAGCTGGGCGTGGAGCTGCTCCGGCTCTCGAACAACGTCCGCCTGAACTTCATCCCCACGAAGAACGAGCCCGGCCTGGTGCAGGCCATCGTGCGCGTGGGCGACGGCCTGCTCACCATGCCCGGCAAGCAGCCCGCGCTGAAGGAATTCGGCCTCAACACGCTCATGGGCAGCGGCACCATCTACTACCAGACCGACCAGCTCGCGCAGATCATCGACCGGAAGCTGCTGAACTTCAGCTTCGACCTCGGCGACAACGACGCCTTCGCCTTCCGCGGTCTCATGGCCACGGCCCAGGTCGAGACCTTCCTCGGCATCGTCACCGAGGTGATCCGGGCGCCGAAGTTCAACCCCTACGCGCACCAGGAGCAGCGCGCCCTCGCCGCCATCGGCCGCATCAGCTCGATCATGGGCTTCCAGGAGGGCCTGCGCCAGATGACCGACCACCTGTTCCAGGGCGACGCGCGGTTCATGTCGGGCACGTTCAAGGATTTTGCCTCGCTCGGCGCGGCCGATGTGCAGCGCTGGATGGAACCGCAGCTGACCTCCGGCTACGTCGAGGTGACCATCGTGGGCGACGTGTCGCGCGACGCCCTGCTCGCCGCGCTCACGCGCACGCTCGGCACGCTCGGGCCGCGCGCCGCCGCCAAGGACCGCGCCCTCGCCCCGCTGCCGGTGCAGGTGGCCGCGCCCGCCGGCGTGAAACGCTTCGAGTTCATCGGCGAGCTCAACCTCGGCCTGGTGCAGGGCAACTGGCCGGTCTCCGGCCGCATCACCTCGCGCGACAACGCCGCCCTCCAGGTGCTCAGCAAGCTGCTGGAATTCCGCATCCGCGAGCAGGTGCGCGACGGTCACGGCTTTTCCTACGGCCCGAGCGCCAGCTTCAACCCCTTCGGCGGCTTCGAGAACTTCGGCCTCATGGAGGCGACGGTGGACTGCACGCCGGCCGACGCGCAACAGGTGGCCCAGGTCGTGCAGGAAACGGCGGCCAAGCTCGCCGATGGCGCCACGGCCGAGGAGTTCGCCGGCGGCGTCGGCATCGTGCGCAGCCAGCTGCGCCGCGGCTTCAAGGACAACGGCTTCCTGCTCGGCCTGTTCAAGCGCGCGCAGGAAAAACCCGGCCGGGTGGACGAGATCCTCGCGCTCCACGGCGACCTGGTGGACCGGCTCACGCTGGAGGAGGTCAACGCCTGGGCTGCCAAGGTGCTGCCCACGGCCAACGCCCGCACGGCCATCGTCGTGCCCAAGCCCTTCGTGGGTGTGTTCGACGGGGCGAAGCAGTAAAGAATCCTGGGGCAAGCTCCGGGTGATTTGCGCCATCCCGCTTGGTCCGACTTGTGGGAGCGAGCTTGCTCGCGACGATGTCCTGTCGCGTGCGAGCACGCTCCCACACCCAACCCGGTCAAGCCGGGGTGGCTGACCCCGGACCGGCCTCTGCGAGGCCGGCTACATCCAAGCCGAAGCAAGCTTCTGGGGAATTTTTCCCTGCGGAAGGAAAAGCCGGCGAGCTCTGGTTGCGCGAGCGGCTCGTCGGGACGACTCGCCCTACCCGCCTCTCACTTCGCCGGCTCGCCCGGGATGCCCGTGAACTTGAAGCGCACCTTCACCTCGGGATCGGCCTTGACCACGCCGAGCTTGCGGTAGGTCTTCAGGCCCCAGTTGCGAGTGTCGAGGGTCACCTCGCCCGTGATCACATGGGCGTCGGCGGACTGCACGACGTTGACGGGAAATTCCACCAGGTGCGTCTGGCCGTGAAACGTGAGGTTGCCCGAGGCCTGGCCCTGGCCCGAAGGCGTCAGGGCGAGGATGCCGAGTTCGAAACGGCCGGTGGGTTCGCTGCCGCCGAGCCACTCGATCATCCCGGCATCGCGGTCGGCCTTGCCGGTCTTGAGGTCGGCAAAGCGGAACGCGAGCACGGCCGCCTTGGGGCGGTCCTTCTCGTCCACGCTGGCGCGCAGGTCGTAGGCCTCGAGGCGGGCCGTGAAGGAGTTCACCGTGGCCTTCACGTCCACGTCCACGTAGGAGCGGCTGCGGTCCACTTTCAACACGCGCTCCGCCGCGGACAACGCGAGGGGCAGGAGCAGCAACAGGGCGAGGGTGCGGATGCTTCTCATGGGCGGGCAGTGTGCGGGCCTTCGCCCGGACCGCAAATTCGCATTTTTGCCGGCGAACAGGGACCTGCTGCGGATTTGCCTTCAACCCCGCCCGCCGCGCAGGAGGACGACGTGGGCGAGGTCGTTCTTCTCGAACTCCGCCCAGTAGCGGTCCTCGATCTTCTTGAGGTGCTCCTCGCGCGAGGGCGGCGGCTCCACGCCGGGCGTATCCATCGTGCGCTTCGTCTGCTCGCCCGCGAGGTCGCGGTCGGCGAGGCGCTGCACCAGCTCGTGCCAGAAGACGTC
The DNA here is from genome assembly GCA_030916665.1 of Verrucomicrobiota bacterium. Taxonomy (GTDB): domain Bacteria; phylum Verrucomicrobiota; class Verrucomicrobiia; order Opitutales; family Opitutaceae; genus Lacunisphaera. Next base: position 4,139 of record JAUPWC010000442.1, on the reverse strand, counting down.
GTTCTGAAACTCGCTCTGGATCTCCCGCACGCGGTCGTCCTCGGCGAGCTTGGGCGCGGGCTGGAGCGTGCCATCCTCGCGCTCCTCCACCAGATCGGCGCAACCCATCGCGGTCGCCATCTCCATGAGGCGCTGATCGAGGGCGAAGTAGCGCTTCGCCGCCGCGGTGTCCTCGCCCTGGTAGGCGGTGACGGTCCACATGCCGAGATGCACCAACTCGAGGAGCTGGCGGTATTCCTTCGCGGTGAACGAGGCTTTCATGGTCTCGCCACGCTTGCCCCGCCGCCCGCCCCCGCAAGCGCTAAGTGGGGGGGCAACCTTGGGGTTACTTCTTCTCCGCCGGGGCGGCCGGCGCATCGGCCGGGGCCGCGGGCGGGAGCTTCGCGCGGACGGCGGTGAAGGCGCCGAGGCTCGGGCGGGGCGCCACGCGCCACATCCAGTCGGCTTCCTTTTCATCCACCGAGAAGTTGATGGCCACGCGCCAGCGCGACTCGACGGCGGCACCGTCCTTCTGCGCGGGCGTGAACTGCCACTGCTGCACCGCGGCGAAGGCGGCGTTGGCAAACTCGGGGTGCGAGGAGCGCAACACCGAGGCGCGCTTCACGGCCCCGTCGGTGCCGATGACCAGCTCCACGATGGCTCCGCCAACCGTGCCGCTGGCGGCGTGATTTTCCGGGTAAGCCGGCAGCGGGGCCGCCTTGAGCGCGGGCTTGGGGGCCTCGTTGGCCGCGGCACCCTCGTCGCCCTCGACCGGGAAATTGAAGGGGGCACGGGCCTTGAACTTGACCGGCTTGCCGTCCTTGTCGGTGCGCGGGGCCTGCTTGACCTCCTCGGCCAGGCGCAGCGCGATCTGGTCGAGCACGCGCGCACCGCTCGGGTCGTCGCTCTGCACGATCTTGCCCTCCTCGGCGAGGCCCTGCTCGTCGAAGGTGATCTCGACGACGACCTTGTATCCGGGGACGGCCGGGGTCTGGGCGCGGGCCGTGGACAGGCTGAGCGCAACTGCAACGAGGAGGAAAAGACGGAGAAGCGACTTCATGGGGTGCGAATGCAGACAGGTGACCGGCGCGGCGGTTTCTGGCAATGGGATAGTTCGCCGCGCCGGTGCCGCCTTTACATTCGCCTCCGGAACTTCGGCCGGCTTGCGGAGTCCATGTCCCCTGCACACCCTTCGCCCCATGCGTCGCGTCACCCCCGCGTTCGTTGTCCCCCTCCTGGTCTTGCTTCCGGCCGTCAGTCGCGCGGGCATCTGGGAGCTGATTACCGGTCGGCGCGATCTTGAGGTCATCACCGTGACGGAGCTGTCGGGCCGCGGTCAGTTCCTGCCTCCGGCCAGTCCGGATCAGCCCCAATACTACATCGCCGCCAGCCTGGGCTATCGCGATCTGGGCGCCTCCATCGCCGGATTCTCGGAACCGCCCCACGACAAGGACGTGATCCACCTGATTTCCTCCGAGCTGGCCAAGCAGGGTTTCCTGCCTGCCAAAACGGACTCCAAGCCCCCGTCGCTGCTGTTGGTTTACACCTGGGGCACGCTGAACGCCGAGCGCTTCTACGGCCCCGATCCCTCGCGCCCGTCGATCCAAGCCAACCACAGACAGATGGTCCGGTTTCTCGGCGGGGCCAAGGTTGGCCTGGGCTCCGACTTCTTCAATCCGCTGACCGCCCCCATCATGGGGCTGACCGCGCAGAGTTTCGACGCCCAGAACATCTACGACGTGGCCCGCGAGGATCTGTATGTGATGATCGTCGCGGCCTACGACCTGGAATCCGCGCTGGAGAGGAAGCGGCAGCCTCCGCTCTGGATCACCCGCATCGCGGCCCCGTCGCTGGGCTTCAGCTTCAGCAACGTGCTGCCGTCCATGCTGTCCATCGGCGGCCAGCAGTTCGGCCGCGACACCCCGCGCCCGGTGTGGGTCAACGCCACCGACAAGTTCAAGCCCACCGTGCGGCTGGGCGAACTGCAGCTGCTCGAATACATGAAGGGCGAAACCCTGCCCGTGGTGGACGTCTCGGACGCACCCCTCGAGAAAAAGTAAGGCGCGCGGGACAGTCCGCCGACCACGACAAATAGGCAGATGGCCTTGAGCCGGCGGCGCGCGCGGCTAACCTGCCACCATGCGCCTACCCCTTTCCCTGTTGGTCTTCGCCATGCTCGCCGGCGGCTCCACGGCTCTCGCCGGCCGCACCGAGGTCACGATCCGCGGCGCCGACTTCCTGCTCAACACCCGCCCGACCTACGAGGGCCGCATCTGGGAAGGCGCACGCATCGAGGGCCTGCTGTTCAATGCCCGTCTCGTGCAGGGTGTCTTCGACGATCTCAACCCGGCCACGCGCGACCGCTGGGCCTACGCCGACACCGGCCGCTGGGACCCCGACCGCAACACCGCCGAATTCATCGCCGCCATGCCCGCGTGGCGCGCGCACGGCCTGCTCGCCTTCACGCTCAACCTGCAGGGCGGCAGCCCCGAGGGCTACTCGAAGGGCCAGCCGTGGGAAAACTCGGCCTTCGCGCCCGACGGCGCGCTGCGGCCCGCGTATCTCGCACGCTTGCAGCGCATCCTCGACCGCGCCGACGAACTCGGCATGGCCGTCATCCTCGGCCTGTTTTATTTCGGCCAGGACGAACGCCTCGCCGACGAGGCCGCGGTGACGCGCGCCATCGACGGCACCGTGGACTGGCTCCACGCCCGCGGTTACCGCCACGTGCTCCTCGAGATCAACAACGAGTGCGACATCCACTACGACCACGCCCTGCTCCAGCCCGCCCGCGTGGCCGAGGCCATCCGCCGCGCCCAACGTCCCGGGCCCGACGGCCGGCGCCTGCTCGTGAGCACCAGCTACAAGGGCGGTGCCCTGCCCTCGCCGGAGGTTGTCGCCGCGAGCGACTTCGTGCTCCTCCACGGCAACGGCGTGCACCAACCCGCACGTATCGCGGAGATGGTCGCCGCCGCGAAGGCCAACCCCGCGTTCACGCCCAAGCCGATTGTCTTCAACGAGGACGACCACTTCGATTTCGAGAAGCCGGAGAACAACTTCGTCGCCGCCCTGCGCGCCGGCACGTCGTGGGGTTATTTCGACTACCGCATGAAGGGCGAGGGCCCGGCCGACGGGTTCCAGAGCGTGCCGGTGGACTGGACCCTCAGTTCGCCGCGCAAACGCGCCTTCTTCGCCAAGCTCGCCGAAATCACCGGCCGCCGGCCGTGAGCCAAGTGGGCTGTAGCGGCGCTCTATGAGCGCCGTTCCCCGCGTCGGCGGTCACAGACCGCCGCTACAACCAGACCTAACCCCTGCCCGCCCCGAGCCTTGACCGGCCCCCGGCCGCTCTTTTTGCTGGCCCGCTGCTCCCCACATCCAGTTGGGGGCGATCCTTACCACCATGTCCACTCCCTCCGCCGAAAACCCGAATCTCATGGAAGCCCTCGTGTCGCTCGCGAAGCGCCGCGGCTTCATCTACCAGTCGTCCGAAATCTACGGCGGCCTCAACGGCTTCTTCGACTACGGCCCGCTCGGCGTGGAGCTCAAGCGCAACATCCGCGACTGCTGGTGGCGCGACATGGTGCACCGCCGCGACGACGTCGTCGGCATCGAGACCTCCATCATCATGCACCCCAAGGTCTGGGAGGCGTCCGGTCACGTCGCCGGTTTCTCCGACCCGCTCGTGGACTGCAAGGTGAGCAAGCAGCGCTACCGCGCCGACCAGCTCTTCTGGTCGCCGGTTGTGGTGGACGGCAAGGTCGCCGGTTACGTGTCCGCCCTCGAGAGCGAGCGCACCGCCGCCGAACTTCAAGAGGCCGCCGAATCGTTCAAGCGCAAGAAGGCCCTCCAGGGCGCCCTCGCGCCGGTCGTCGTCAAGGACTTCACCGAGGCCGCCGAGGCCGAGATCCCGCTCATCCCCTCGCCCGCCACCGGCGAGGCCGGCTCCCTGACCGCCCCACGCGCGTTCAACATGATGTTCCAGACCAATGTCGGCGCCATGAGCGACGCCTCGTCCGTCGCCTACCTCCGCCCCGAGACCGCGCAGGGCATGTTCGTGGACTTCAAGAACGTCGTGGACACCACGCGCGTGAAGCTGCCCTTCGGCATCGCGCAGGTCGGCAAGTCGTTCCGCAACGAGATCACGCCGCGCAACTTCATCT
>JAUPWC010000441.1 GCA_030916665.1 Verrucomicrobiota bacterium | reverse complement strand
GTCATGTCTTGACTCTTGACAATAGAGCACGGATGCAGGCTGATTCGACGACATGGCGAGACCGTTGCGGATCGAATACCCCGGGGCGTGTTATCACGTGATCAACCGTGGCAATTACCGGCAACCGCTCTTCCGGGGGAAGGGGGCGGCGGAGGCGTTTGTGCGGACCCTGGGGGAGGCGGCCGAACAGTTCCGCTGGCGGGTGCATGCGTATGTGGTCATGAGCAATCATTTCCACCTAGCGGTGGAGCTGAGCGAGACGAACCTCAGTCTGGGCATGAAATGGCTGCAGGGGACCTGGATCCGGCGTCACAATGCCTTGCGCCAGGTGATCGGGCGTCCGTTCCAGGGCCGTTACAAGGCCCTGCTCCTGGAGCCCGGCCCGGCCCTCGGACAGGTGTGCCATTATATCCATCTCAATCCGGTGCGAGCCCGGCTTGTTGATCCGGCCAAGCCGAACATAAGACGTCATGTCTTGACTCTTGACAATAGAGCACGGATGCAGGCTGATTCGACGACATGGCGAGACCGTTGCGGATCGAATACCCCGGGGCGTGTTATCACGTGATCAACCGTGGAGGCCGAAAAAAGGGGGCATGCTTTACCATTTACCTCTTGAGCTGGCGGGGCGAAGTGAATCGCACAAGCCAATCAAAGCACGGTGAGGACCAGCGTGCCAAGGCTTGGAGAATTTGGCGCGAGAACAGCTTCTCAGCTATCAACTCTTCGTAACTCGAAGGGCAGTTCGCTTGCAGTCTTGCCCTTGCCCCGCCTCCGGCTTGCTGATTTTACGGGCATTTTTGCAAGCACACCAGCTTGACGGCACCGGACTGGCAGACATCTTTGCGGGCATGTCCATCGCTGAACTCAAGACGCAGGCAGCGCAATTGACCGCGGCGGAGAAAGCAGAACTGGCCGAATATTTGCGGGAACTCGCCGATCCTCAGCTGGCTGCACGCCGGCTCCGGGTGAACGATCTGATGGTGGAGATGGACGCTGGCCGCAAATACGCCCGGAAGGACTTCGAGCAGTTGGATCGCAAGCTGGCCGCCGGCGGTTTGTAGCCGTGTGGGACTATTGCGGCAGCGCGGCGGCGATGGCCTTTTTTGGACGACTGCCATCCGGACAGCGGCGAAAACTGCTCGATGTCTTGGATCGCATGGTCCGGGTCCCGCCGCTAAGCGCACCGGTGATTTTTCACGATCAGAACGGGCGTGGCGTGCAGGTGTGGCGTGATGCAGGATTCGAAATACTGTTCTGGCCTGACCACTCCTGTCGGGAATTGAGAATCCTCGAAATCGACTGGGCGACTCTGTGATGGCAACCGCTTTATTTTCTTCGCACGGCCCGGTGAATGTGTTTCGTGGGGCCAACGCATGAAGGTCACCGGTCTTGTCCTTGTCCCGCCCCCGTCTGCTGCCGCCTTGCCCAAGGTCACCCCGGAGCTGCTTGCCTCCGTTCTCGCCCGCTATTCGCGCAGCAACGAGGGCATCCACAAGATCCTCGAAAAGGTGGACCCGGCGAATCCCGACGAGTCCATCGACCGCATCCTCAAGTTCGTGGACTACGGTCACGCGTCCATCGGCGGCCTGACGGGCGGCCTGGCCATCGCGCTCGACGATGTCTCGATGTGGCTTGCGTATAAGGTCTTTGAGATCGCCCAGATGGCCGACGGCCAGGAATCGAGCACGCGCTACATCACCATGGCGCCGACGAACCTGCCTGCGCCCGCGGAAATCGGCATCCCGGACGATCTCGCACCGCGCTGGACGGCGCTGATGGCCAAGGCCTTTGCCGCCTATAACGCCGAGTATGCCCGCCTTGATGCGGCGGCCCTCGCCGATCCGGGCCTCGTGCGCCTGCCCAAGGACGCCAAGCCCGCCGTCGTCACTCGCCTGCGCAAGAACTACGCCCTCGACCGCGCCCGCTACTTCATCCCCTGCGCCACGCGCACCAACCTCGGCCTCGTGCAGAGTTCGCGCATGTGGGCGGCGACGGTGAAGCACCTGGACTCGCTGCCGATGCCCGAGACGCAGGCGGCGGCGAAACTCATCCGCGAGGAGCTGATTAAAATTTCCCCGCGCCTCATGCGCCACAGCAGCGCCGAGAAATCCTATCAGGAACAGGCGAAGCAGGAGCTGGCCGAGAGCCTCAAGCTCGGCCTCGGGCGCCTCTCGAGCACGCCGCTGGCTGATCAGGTGTGGGTCAAGACCGACCGCGACGCCCCGCCGTGGCTCGCCGAGGAGCAGCCGCTGGCCGAGGCCCTGAAGCATCGGGCCAACCGCTACGGCTGGCAGGGCAAGGCCACCCGCCGCATGCGCGTGACCTTTGCCTGGAACAACATGGCCATCGCCGAGCTGCGCGACCTCAACCGCCACCGCACCGGCCACCGCTGGACGCCGCTGATTCAGGCGGGTTTTTACCTTCCGCCGGAGATCCGGCACGCGGACCATTCGGCCCTGCTCGCGGAGCAAGCCGAGCTCACGCGCGAGCTGATGCAGCGTGGGTCGCCGGCCTACGTGTATTCGCTGCTGCTGGGCGCGCAGACGCCCTTCGAGCACAGCACGCACGCGGACAAGTTCATCTACGAGGCCGAGCTGCGCACGGGCATGGGCGCGCACTT
>JAUPWC010000440.1 GCA_030916665.1 Verrucomicrobiota bacterium | reverse complement strand
CACCACAGTTTTACGACGCGGATTTTCCTGAATGGAGCGGAGCAAAAGAATGTTCGCCGTCGTGTCATCCTGAGCGAAGCGAAGGATCCAGCGGGGTGCCTCGTTTCGGACTGGATTCTTCGCTCCGCTCAGAATGACACGCTGAGGGCGCAAGGTGTGGTCAGGTCGCGGTTGGCCCGGCGTTCTCTCCAACGGAGGACCGGCCATGCTTAGCTACCTTTCCCAATACGACCACGTCTTCGGTCCGTTCCGCCTGCTGCAATACATCACCGTGCGGTCGGTGGGCGCGGCGATCACGGCGCTGCTGATCGGCTTCGTCATCGGGCCGTGGCTGATCCGGCGTTTTCGCGAGCTGAAATTCGGCCACGGCTACATTGACGAGCGCACGGGCGCGCTCGGGGCGACCTACTTCGACAAGAAGCACACGCCCACGATGGGCGGGCTCATCATTTTTCTCTCGGTGTTCTTCAGCACGGTGCTGTGGGCGGTGCCCAATGTCTGGACCGTGGTCGCGCTCTTCGTCTATACGGCGCTCACCGTGCCGGGCTGGCGCGATGACTACCTGAAGGTCGTCCACAAGAACAAGGACGGCATCCGTTCCTGGGAAAAGATCGCCTGGCAGACGGCGGCGACGGTCATCGCCCTCGGCATCCTGCTCTGGCATCCGCAGAGCTCCGCGAAGATTCGCGAGCTGTGGGTGCCGTTCCTCAAGACGGCGGTCATCCCGCACATGCACTGGTCGCTGCTGCTCGTGCTGATCTACCTCTGGATCGTCGGCTTCAGCAACGCCATCAACCTGACCGACGGCCTCGACGGTCTGGCGACGGGCTGCACGATCACCGTGGCGCTGGTGTTCGGCATCATGGCCTACGCGGCGGGCAACAGCGTCATCTCGGAATACCTGCTCATCAGCTACGTCCCGGGCACCGGCGAACTCACCATCGTGTGCTCCGCGCTGATCGGTGCGTGCATGGCATTCCTCTGGTATAACTCGCATCCGGCCGAGGTGTTCATGGGCGACACCGGTTCGCTCGCGCTCGGCGGCCTCATCGGCGTCATGGCTTTCATGATCCACCAGCCCTTCACGCTGGTGATCGTCGGCGGCGTGTTCGTGATGGAGGCGCTGTCGGTCATCCTCCAGGTCGGCTGGTTCAAGTTCACGCGCCGGCGCACGGGCACGGGGCAGCGGCTCTTCCTCATGGCCCCGATCCACCACCATTTCCAGAAGAAGGGCTGGCCCGAGACCAAGGTCGTCCTGCGCTTCTGGGTTCTCTCGCTCGGCTTTGCCTTGGCCGGTCTCGCCACTCTCAAGCTCCGTTAACCCTCCGCCATTCTACCGCCATGTCCGCCATGATCAAAGCCCTCACGAAGCAGCTCGACGCCCGCGTGCCCTTCTCGCGGACGACCCTGCTGATCGCCGCCCTCTGGGCCGCCGCCTTCGCCACCTTCATCTTCCTCGGCCTTCGCGGCTGAGCCCCCGCCATGCCCATCGACTACAACTACGAGAACACGCCCAGCTTTCGTGATGTCACCCGCACCAGCCTCGTGCTGCTGCAGCAGCCGCTGGTGCGTTCGCTTTCCAAATTGCGCCGCCTCCGCAAGGGGCAGGCCGTGCCCGAGGGCCCGGTCGTGCGCAGCGCCAAGACTTTCGCAGGAGCCCGTTGACGGGTTCTTTATACCCACAACCAATCGGAACCTTACCAAAACTGCCGTTAGCGGACTTCCTGCGTTAACTTTCATGCCTTCAGTCCAGGCCATTCACAGTCTCAGCCGATGGAGCCCGCGCATCGCGCCGGCTGAACCTGCGCGGACCGCAGGTTTCACCTCCTGAATCATGCCCTTCACCCCGCCTTCATCCATCACACCCTTGCTCGCCCGGCCGGTTGCCGTGCTGGGCGCGGGCGTGAGCGGACAGGGCGTGCTGATGCTGCTCGGCGCCATCGGGGCAACCGGTGTGCTCTACGATGAACGCGCCGAGAATGCGCAGCGGGTCTTCACCGCCGCCGAGGCCTCGGCGCATGCGCTCGTCGTTTTCAGCCCCGGCTTCGCGCCGGAACACCCGTGGCTGGGCACGGCGCGCGCGGCGGGCTGCACCTGTCTGGGCGAACTGGACTTTGCGTCGCTGTTCTGGCGCGGCGAGGTGGTCGCCGTCACGGGCACCAACGGCAAGACCTCGCTGACCGAGTTTCTGGCGCATGCGCTGAACGCCGCCGGTCGCCGCGCGCACGTCACGGGCAATGTCGGCTATCCTTTCAGCCGTTTCGTGGTCGAGCAAATGGGCAAGGTGGAGGTCGCCGTCTGCGAGGTCAGTTCCTTCCAGGCCGAGACGCTCCAGCATTTCCGGCCGACGGCGACGCTGTGGACCAATTTCGCGGAGGATCATCTCGAGCGTCATCCCGGCATGGCCGCCTACTTCGCCGCCAAGTGCCGGCTGCTCGAGCGCACCCTGCGAGGGGGCGTGTTCATCGGTTCGTCCGTGCAGCGCTTCGCGCTGGTGGCCGGCCAGCCGTTGCCGCCGGTGGTCGATGTGCCCACCGAGGCCCAGCCGGCTGACATCCGTCTCGGCGGGAGCATCTTTGCCGGCTATCCCCAGCGGGAGAACTTCATCCTCGCCGCCGCCTGGTGGCGCCAGACGGGCCTGCCGCCCGCGGCGCTCTACGCTGCGGCGGAGACCTTCAAGCTCGGACAGCACCGGCTGACCCGGGTGGCGGAGAAGGCCGGGGTGGCCTACTGGAACGACTCGAAGGCGACCAACTTTCATGCCGTCGAGGCCGCGCTCGCGACGTTTTCCGCCCCGGTGTTCTGGATTGGCGGCGGCAAGGCCAAGGGTGGCGATCTCGGCGCCTTTGTCGGACGCATCGCCCGCCGCATCCGACACGCTTTCCTGATCGGCGAGACGCAGGCCGCCCTGCTCGCCCACTGCACGGAGTTTCGCGTCGCCGCCACGGCCTGCGCCAGCCTGGCCGAGGCCGTGCAAAAAGCCCGCGCGATGGCCTCCGTCGGCGACCACGTCCTGCTCAGTCCTGGCTTCGCCAGTTTCGACCAGTTCCGCGGCTATGACGACCGCGGGCGGCAGTTCGAAGCCGCGGTGGAAAACCTGTGAACAACTCCGCTTTTTAAGTAGCAAATCTCAACCCTCAGCCCCACATATACCGCCATGAACATTCTCAAGATCTTCGGAGCCGTGGTCGCCGTCCACCTGCTCGCGTTTATCTTCATTTTTGCGAGTCCCGGCTGCTCGTCCGGCCCGCGGAACATGCCCACGCCCGACGCCACCACTCCGGTCGGTCCGACCGTCGCGCCGGTCGCCTACAACTCGGCTGCGCCCGAGCCTGTTGACCTCGGCACCGCGCCCGCCGTTTCCTACCCACCCGCCTCGCCGCTCGGCCACGCCGCGCCGACGCGCCCCGGCTCCGCCGCCGCCGTGGCGGTCACGCCGCCGAAGCCCTCCGAAAATGTCGCGCCCGTCTCCACCTACACGGTCGAGCGTGGTGACAGCCTCTGGAGCATCTCCAAGAAGCACGGCCTGACCGTGGCCGAACTGGCCAAGACCAATAACCTCTCGGCCGGCACCGCCCTCCAGCCCGGCCGCAAGCTCATCATCCCCGGCAAGCCCGGCGCCGCCAAGGAACCGGTCGCGGCCGCCTCGATGTCGCTGCCTTCCGAGAAGACCGCGGTCACGCCGCGCCCGAGCGGTGGCGAGGCCCTCAAGCACACGGTCGCCGTCGGCGAGCCGCTGGGTGTCATCGCCCGCAAGTATGGCGTTCGGGTCGCCGACATTGTCGAGGCCAACAACATCACCGATCCTTCCAAGATTCGCGCCGGCCAGACGCTCGTGATCCCGGGTTCCAAGGGTGGCGGCAGCAAGACGACCACCCCGGCAGCCGCGCCCAAGCCCGCCGCCCCGGCGCCCGAAGCTCCTTCCATCCAGACCGCGCCCGCTGCGCCCAAGTTTGAGCTCACGCCGCCGCCGCCCGGTCAGGATCTCGACTCCGGCCTGAAGGGTGCGGAGACCGAAGTGCCCACCATCAAGGTCGAAGAACCCGCGCCCACGGCGAACTGAGCGTCACCACCATGGTGAGTTCGACGAGCGCCGTCCTGCCCCGCCGCCCTCTCACGATCACGCCCGCGAGCGTCATCATCGTCTGCGTCGCGGCGTTGGTGTCGATCGGGTTGGCGGTGCTCTTCAGCGCCAGCTCGCCCATCAAGGGCGGTCCCTACTACTCCTACCTCTACAAGCAGCTGATCTTTCTCGCGCTGGCCATCGGCGCCGCCTGGGTGGTGGCGCTGGCCGACATCGAGCAGCTGCGCCGGTTCGCGTGGATCGCGGCGGCGATCTCGCTGGTCACGCTGGTACTGGTGCTCATCCCGCAGATCGGCGTCAGCGTGAAGGGCAGCCGCCGCTGGCTGAACCTTGGCTTCACGCGCCTGCAGGTGTCGGAGTTCGCCAAGCTCGCGCTGGTCTTCTCGTTGGCCCACTACCTCGCGCTCAACCAGAGCAAGCTGCATGATTTCTACCGCGGCTTCGTGATTCCGTCGGCCTGGACGGGGCTGTTCGCGCTGCTGGTGCTCGCCGAGCCGGACTTCGGCACGGCGTTCCTGATCGGCACCATCGGCATGATCCTGCTGTTTCTCGCCGGAGCGCGGCTGAAGTTCCTGCTGCCCTCGATCGGGGTGGCGCTCCTCGGGTTTGTCGTGCTTGTGCTGCACAACCCCGTGCGCCTGCGGCGCATCACGTCGTTCATGGACATCGAGGCCAACCGCGGCGACGGCGCCTACCAGCTCTGGCAGGCCATCCTCGCCTTCGCGGCGGGTGGCGTGGACGGCGTCGGGCTGGGCCAGGGGCGCCAGCAGAACTCCTTCCTGCCCGAAGCCCACACGGATTTCATTTTTGCGATCATGGGCGAGGAGATGGGCCTGATCTTCACGCTGACCACGGTGGCGCTGTTCGTGACGATCTTCGTGGCCGGCCTCATGCACGTGCGCCGCGCGCCCAACCTGTTCCAGTTCCTGCTCGTCACCGGCTGCCTGCTGCTCATCTGCCTCCAGGCGATCGTCAACCTCGGCGTGGTCACCGGCATGCTGCCCACGAAGGGCATGTCGCTGCCGTTCATCAGCGCCGGCGGCTCCAACCTGCTGCTTATGGGCCTGCTCGTCGGCATCATCATCAACACCCAGCGCACCTGGGAGCGGCCCAAGCCGCTCGTCCGTAAACGCTCGCTGACGGAGGTGATCGGGTGAAGCGGGAAAGTAACAAGTTTCAGTTAACAAGTGCCAAGAGATACTGCGCCTTCGGTGCTGCCGGCTTCCTGTCACTTCCCTCCACCGGAGGCGTTTCATGAGCAGTTTTCTTATAGCGTGTGGCGGTACCGGCGGCCATCTCTCGCCCGGCATTGCGCTGGCCGAGGCGCTCGTGGAGCGCGGGCATGCGGTCACGCTGCTCATCAGCCTCAAGAAGGTGGACGCGCGCCTGAGCGAGAAATACCCGCAGCTCCGCTTCGAGCGCGTGCCCAGCGCGCCGTTGGGCTGGAGCCCGGCGGTCTTTGCGCGCTTTGTCCGCGATCAGGCGCGCGGGCTGGTGCATTGCCGCCGGCTGGTCGCGCGGTTGAAGCCGGATGTGATCATCGGCTTCGGCGGGTTCACGAATGCCGGCGTGGTGCTCGCCTGACGCAAGGCGCGCGTGCCGCTGGCGCTGCACGAGGCGACCCGGATTCCTGGCAAGGCCACGCGCGCGCTGTCGCGTGTCGCCCACCGGCTGTATCTTCCGCACGGCGTGCGTCTGCCCGGACGTCTGGGCCTGCTGGTGCGCCACACCGGTCTGCCGGTGCGCCGCGAGATCGTGCGGCTCGCCCGCACCGAGGCGCGGGCGCGGCTGGGCATCGATCCCGCGCAGAAACTCGTCGCCGTGCTCGGCGGCAGCCAGGGAGCGGGACCGCTGAACCGCTGGGTCGAGGACAATCTTGCGGCGCTCGCCCAGGAGGGCGTGCAGGTCTGGTGCGTCACGGGCATGGGCAAGGGCGAGGTGGACGTGCGGGAATTTCCCGGACGCAACGGCCAGGTCGTGCGCGCCTGGCGCGAACCGTTTTGCGACCGGATGGGCGTGCTCATCTCGGCGGCCGACCTCGCGATCAGCCGCGCCGGTGCCGGCACGCTGGCGGAGCTGGTGCGCTGCGAGACCCCCGCCATCCTCGTGCCGTATCCTTTCGCCGCCGACAACCACCAGCAGGCCAACGCCGCCTACTTCGAGCAGCAGGGCGGCGGCCTGGTCGTGGCGGAGACCGCGCTCGGCGGCCTGCGCCAGGAGGTGCTCGACACGGTTTTCAACGACTGGCTCCTGAACAAATTCCGCACCAATCTCCGCCGCATGGCCTACGAGAACTCCATCGAGGTCATCGTGAACGACCT
>JAUPWC010000439.1 GCA_030916665.1 Verrucomicrobiota bacterium | reverse complement strand
TGTTGTAGAGGAAGTCGGGCGAGGCGCCATACCAGTGCGGGGTGCTGTAGTAGCCGAGCGGGCCGTCGGGGTTCAGGCTGCCGAAGCCGGTGATCGTCGAGGTGCGCGGGACGGTGGCGGCGAAGCGGTCGCCGTTGGTCGCTCCGGCCGGGGCGATGTCGTTGCGGCTCGTGGCGCGGAAGCGCACGGCGCGGTCGCTCCAGCGGACGCCGCCGGTGATCTTCTGGAAGGCGCCCGCGGACAGGCGGTGATCGAACTCAAGCTTGAAGCCGTGCTGGGAGGAAGTGGAGACGTCGTGGTTGTCGAACAGGCCCCAGAGGAAGTAGTTGTCGGCTTGGGTGACGCCTGCGGGAGACGCCAGGTTGGCGCGGCCGCCGTCATTGTAGGTGAAGGTGAAGGTGTCGGTCGGGGCCGCGGCGTAGCGGGTGTCCACGATCAGGGCCTGGTTGCGGTATTGGTTCCAGTTGTAGAGATATTCGGCGGTGATCTTGGTGTCGCCGCGCGTCCACTTCGCGCCGAGAACGTTCTGGTAGCCGTCGGTGGCCTGCTCGAAGGCCTGGGTGCTGGTGAGGTGGAAGTTGCCGGTCGAAGTCGTGCGGTTTGGGATGTTGCCGGAATTGACGCTGGCGGAGGTGAAGGCGCCGAAGCGGGGGAAGCCGATCAGGAAGTGGACCTGGTGCCGGTTGTCGTAGCTCGTGTTGAGGAAATTGTTGTAGAGCTCGAAGTCGTCGCTGACTTTCAACTGCAGCGCGAGGTTGTGGGCGGTGCGGACGCGGTCGCCGGGGATGACCTGCCCGCCTTGGGTGAAGGGCAGCTCAAGGGTGCCGCTGGAATGGATGTTGGTGGGCACGCCGACGGGTTCGAAGAGGAAGTTGAACGCGATCTGGTCCACGAAATAGCGCTGCTGATAGGCGCCGGAGTAGAGGGCGCCGAACTTGCCGGAAGCGGTGTCCCACTGGTCGGCGAGGAGGATGCTGCTGACGTGGCCGGTCTTGTCGGCATTTTCGCCGTGGATGAGGCGGCCGCTGGCGGCGAACTGGGGCTTGTCGAAGTCGAGGGGCTTGCGCAGGCGGATGTCGATCAGGCCGGCGATGCCACCCTCGATCTTGTCGGGCGAGGTGGACTTGTAGACGTCCACGCCGGCGACGAGTTCGGCCGGGATGTCCTGCAGGGCGACGCCGCGGGAGGTGCCGGTGAAGATTTCGTTGCCGTTGAGCGTGGTGCCGAGATTGGGCAGGCCGCGGATGAGCACAGTGTTGACCTCGCCGTTGCTGCGGCCGACCTGGATGCCGGGCACGCGCTGGAGGGCGTCGGCCACGGTGTTGTCGGGCAGCTTGCCGATGTCCTCGGCGACGATCGAGTCAACCAGCTGGACGGACTCCCGCTTGATTTCCTGGGCGCTGATGAGGCTGGCGCGGGTGCCGGTCACAACGAAGGTTTCGAGCACGACGGTCTTGTCTTCGGTCGCGGGCTGGGCGGTTTGTTGCGCCGAGGCCGGGGAGAAGCTCAGCAGGGCGCCAAGCGCGAGAGCGGAGCAGAACGCGTTCCGAGGGCCGGATGGTGCGGCCGCCGGACGGCGGGACTTCAGGTGGGACATGTGGATCATGGGCGGGGTGCGGGTTAGGGGTATGCGACGGTTAGGGCCGTTGCCTTCATCCCCTATATGCGCCGCCACCGGCGGATTCCCGACATGGGAAGGTGAAAAATCTCACACGGGCGGGACGGCTCCGGGAGTCTCAAGCAGCGCCGAGCACTCCCGCAGGAGGATGCGGGCGAAGGCCCAGTCGAACCAGAAACCGTGCACCGGGCTGCCCAAATCGAGGCGGCTCCGGAACTTGTGCTCAATGATCTCGCGGCCGGCGGCCAGCCCGGTGCGGGCGTCGGCGGTGCGGCCGAGACGGTGGCTGGCCATGGCAAGGATGATCTGGGCGGTGGCCGAGCGCGGGGCGTTGGTGCCCGAGTAGGCGAGGCAGCGCCGGCTCCACTCCGCCGCCTTGGCGTGGTTGCCTCGCCGGTATTCCAGCAGGCCGAGGGCCACGGAGCGCCAGGCGGCGGTGAAATCGTCGCCGCCGCGGTCGGCCTCGGCCAGGTGCCGGTTGGTCTCGTCGGCCAGGGGCCGCAGGCTTTCGAGCAGCCGCTCGTTGGCGGGCAGCAACAGGCTCACCTTGACGATGCGGTCGGTGAAGAGACAGGGCGTCGCCGAGTAGCGGGCGATGGCCTCTTGGCGGAAACGCTCGTAGCTGTTGATGTCACCGAGCTCGATCAGCGCGGGACCGCTGCGCAGGCAGTCGAGGGTGGAAACGTCGGAGCCGTCGAGCGGATTGGCCTTGAGCAAGGTCAGGCCCCGTTCGGCGGCCTGCCGCCACTGCAGGCGGAGCGCGTGCCATTCGGTGATCGAGCGGAGCACGGCGGCGCCCTCGACCGAGGGCTGGTTCAGCGGGATCTCGTTCAGGAGCTTGTCGGCTTCCTCAAAACGCTCCTGCGCCACGAAGAGTGCGGCCGAGGAAATTTTCTCGCGCAGCTC
>JAUPWC010000438.1 GCA_030916665.1 Verrucomicrobiota bacterium | reverse complement strand
TCCGACGACTACGAAAAACTTAAGGTCGCCCTGGGCAAACTGCGCCTGAACGACTCCGCACTGGTCTATTCCTCCGAAAGCTCCGTCGCGCTTGGGTTCGGATTCCGCTGCGGCTTCCTCGGTCTGTTGCACATGGAAGTGGTGCAGGAACGAATCCGTCGCGAATACGACGTGGAGATCATCTCCACCTATCCGAGCGTGGTCTATAAGGTCAAAAAGCACGGCGGCACCGTGCTTGAGGTGGACAACCCGATCAACCTGCCGGACCCCGGCACCATCGAGGAAATCTCCGAACCGACGATCAAGGCCGCGATCCACATTCCCAACGAGTTCATGGGCGACATCCTCTCGCTCATCATGGAAAAGCGCGGTTCCTGCGACCACACCGACACGCTGGACGGCGCCCGCGTCATGCTGACCTGCACGCTGCCGCTCAACGAAATCCTCGTGGACTTCAACGACCGCCTGAAGAGTATCACCCGCGGCTACGGATCGATGGACTACGAACTGGGCGATTATCGCGCCTCGGATCTCGTGAAGATGGACATCCTCGTGAACCAGGATCCGGTCGACGCGTTCGCCAGCATCGTGCACCGCTCCAAGGCCGAGGGGCAGGGGCGGGCGCTCTGCGAGAAGCTGGCCGACATCATCCCGCCGCAGATGTTCAAGATCGCCGTGCAGGCCGCCATCGGCGGCAAGATCATCGCCCGCGACAACGTGCGCGAAATGCGCAAGGACGTGACCGCGAAGTGCTATGGCGGCGACATCAGCCGCAAGCGCAAGCTCCTCGACAAACAGAAAGAGGGCAAAAAGAAGATGAAACAGATAGGCCGAGTATCCATCCCGCCGGATGCCTTCATCCAGGTGCTGAAGACCAACAGCTGACCCGTCACCGCCATGTTCGATTTCCTGCGTTCCGAAGATTCCAAACTGCGACGCAGTGCCGCCCAATGGCTCGAGATGGCGCAGCGCATCCACGACTTCCGGAAGGATCTGTTGACTGCCGAGCAGGGCGGGGCGCTGCTGGCCGCGATGGCGGAAGTGAAGGCGCTGGTGAAACAGAAGGCCGGCGTCGCCAGCCTCAAGCCCGCCATCGAGCGGCTGGAAGGTTCGATGCGCGCCTGCGGCGGACGGCTTTATCCCACCACGTCGCTGGCGGAGAACGTCGAGTTTTTCCTCGTGGCCGCGATTGTTATCCTCGGGCTGCGGGCGTATTTCGTGCAGCCGTTCAAGATTCCGACCAATTCGATGTGGCCGAGCTACTATGGCATGACCTCGGAGGTCTTCACACCCGGGGAGGAACCCGGCGTGCTGGGAAAGGCGGCACGCCTGGTCGGGCTGGGCGCGATAAACTACACGCTGAAGGCCCCGGCCGAGGGCGAGGTGCTGGTGCCGGTGTTCCGGAGCGGCATGCCGGCTTACACGGAGAGGCCCGGACGCAGCCTGTTCATTTTTCCCACGCTCATGCGTGAATACACTGTCATGGTCGGCGGGCAGCTCGTGAAGCTCACGGTGCCGGCCGACTGGGCGCGGTCCGAATTCGGCTACGACGATGTCCTCGAGAAGACGCTCTTCTCCGGCAGGAAGAACGGCCTGATGCAGGCGGCCCAGTCTGCCAACGGGTCAAACCAGCTGGAATCATCGATGATGGAAATCACCAGCGGCGGCCGGCGGATAGACGCCCGCGTCTATTGGGTTCCGACCGGCCGCAAGGTCGGCCGGGGCGATGAGATTCTTTCTTTCGACATCCTGACTGGCGACCTGCTGTTCGTTGACCGGATGAGTTACAATTTCGTCCGGCCGGTGGTGGGCTCGGGATTTGTCTTCAAGACCGACAATATCAACCACGAGAGCATGAAGGATGCGGCTGGCAGGCAAATCAGCCAGTATTATGTGAAGCGGCTTGTCGGCATTCCCGGGGACCAATTGGAGATCAGAGAGCCGGTCCTGTATCGCAACGGCCGGCCGATCGAAGGTTCCGATGCATTCAAGCATAACGCTGAACGCGACGGACTATATCGCGGCTATTTCAACGGCTCCAGTCACCTCCGCGTGGGCGAAGTGTTAGACGTTTCCAAAGGTTCGTATTTCGCCATGGGCGACAATTCTTCCAACAGCGCGGACAGCCGCGTATGGGGCTTCGTCCCGGAAATGGATGTCGTGGGACGACCGCTGTTCATCTATTATCCGCTTACGAAGCGCTGGGGCGTGGCCAAGTAGGATTCCTGTTCGGTTATGGTAACTATTCAGGGTTGATGATTTTCCTCTACGTCAATGCACAATAAAGATTATGTCTATAATAAATCGACCTGTAAAGTTTTCGCCTTCGTTTCGATCGACCCATCGATCGAAATGTGACTTCAACTCAGCCGGGATCCGTAAAACTATACCGACTCGGGGAAATGGTGCGGAAGGATGATCTCCTTCCGCACCCGCAAACCGTTTCGGCAGGACTCAGGCGGCAAGCGCCCTGCTGCGAAGGTAACGCACTGCGCCAAGTCCGCTGAGGACCGCTAGGAACCAGATGCTCGGGGCACCGCCGCCACCGCCGCCGGAAGATCCGCCATCCGAACCGCTATCAGAAGTGGTTTCGGCGGAAAGTTTGACTGTAGAAACCGTGACTCCGTTCGTCCCCACCCCGATGGAACGGAGGATCGAATTGCCGCTGTCGGCAAGGACTATCACGTTGCTGGAGGCAATCAGGGCCTTGGGCTGATTGAACAGGGCCTGCTCGGCGGGTCCGCTGCGTTTGCCGGAAATGCCGGCAATACCCGCCAAAGTGATGACACTGCCGCTGGGCACGGCACGGCGGATACAGCTGTTGCCGGTATCAGCCACGTAAACGGCCCCGGTGCCGCCATCAACCGCCACGCCCTGGGGAAGATTGAACAGTGCATATTCGCCAATGCCGTCATAGATGCCGCTGATGCCGGGCGAACCGGCAATCGTGCTCACCAGTCCGGTTAGTGACGAGGAGGTGCTGGTCGTAACCGGCGTGATGCCGCTGCTGGTGCCGTTGTCCAAGGCAAGGTTGGCCACGTTGGTATCGTCGATGCCAGAGAGATAGGTCAGGGTGATCAATGCGCCGCTGGAGGTGGCGGTGTATCGCGCCGTGATGGAGGAATTGGCGTTCAAAGCCGTGACCACCTTGGTGGCCCAGGCGGAGTCGGCGTCGCCAGCCGCCACCGGAACGTTGAGCGTGAGCGGGCTGGCAGGCAGCCCCGCATCAGTGAGCACAACCAGGAGATTGCCGGCGGTGCCAATCGTGCCGACGGCGGTTACGGAAACCGTGCGCCGGGCGGTGTTGATCCGGCGGAGCGTGTGGTTGAAGGTGTCGGCGATGAACAGCGTGGAGAAGCCGTCGTGGGCCAGACCCGTGGGGTTGTTGAACCGGGCGACGCTCCGGTGCCCATCGGCGTCACCGGTCACGCGGGCCGCACCGGCATAAGTGGTGACGACCGCCGCGGTGGTGATCTTGCGGATCGTGGCGCTTGATGCGTCGGAAACATAGAGTTCACCGAGCGAGGAATCGTAAGCGATGCCGGTGGGCGTGCTGAAGAGGGCCGCCGTGCCGGTGCCGTCTGTTGTGCCGCTCGAGCCGGCGGTGCCGGCGAACGTGGTAACCTCACCCGAGGTCGTTACCTTGCGGATGGTGGAGTTGCCGGTGTCGGTCACGTAGAGACTGCCGGCGTTGTCGTAGGCGATTCCGTTGGGGCTGTTGAACCGCGCCGCATCGCCGGTGCCGTCGGTCGTGCCGGAGGAACCGCTCCGCCCGGCCAGGACCGTGATCACGCCGAGTGAGGTGATGCGACGGATGCAATGGTTGGCGGTGTCGCACACATAGATATTGCCGAGCGCATCGACGGCCATGCCGTTCGGCTGAAGCAGGAAGCCGGTGCCGGCGCTGCTGTCGTCGATACCGACGCCACCACCATCGCTGCCGCCGCCTCCACCACCCCCGCCGCCGCCACCCCCGCCACCGCCGCCCGGAAGGGCGCCCTTGCGGATGGTGTGATTGCGATTGTCGGCGACATAGAGATTGCCGGAGCTGTCGACGGCGATGCCGCTGGGATAATTGAAACGCACCGTGGAGTTGCTGCCATCGACGGAGCCGATGCTGCCGGCCTGGCCGCCGATCGTGGTGACCGCACCGGAGGTTGAGATCTTGCGCAGCGTGCTGCTGTTGGTATCGGCCACGTAAACATTGCCGCTGCTGTCAACCGTCACGCCACCGGGGCCGTTGAAGCGGGCGCCGGTGCCGGTGGCATCGCTGGCCCCGGGGACGCCAACTGAACCGGCAAACGTGGAAACCACGCCGCCCGGAGCGACGCGTCGGACGACATGATTGCCGGTGTCGGCGACATAAAGATTGCCGGCCGCATCAATCGCCAGATCGCGCGGGTAGTTGAAGCGGGCGCTGGCGCCCGTGCCGTCCATCCCGCCGGAGAGCCCTTCCGAACCGGCGTAGGTGGATACCACGCCTGCAGCGGAAATCTGGCGAATCACATGATTGCCGTAGTCGGCCACATAGACATTGCCGGCAGCATCGACCGCAACGCCGCTGGGATAGTTGAACTTCGCGACGCTGCGATCGCCGTTGGTGGCTCCGGCGGTCAGGGCCACGCCGGCATAGGAGGTCACCTCGCCGGCCGGAGTAATCCGGCGCACCAGATGATTGGCTGAATCGGCCACATAAACGTTACCCTGACCGTCAAGACCGAGACCGGCCGGGCTGTAGAACGAAGCGGCACTGCCCGTGCCGTTGCTGAAGCCACGCAGACCGGCGGTGCTGCCGGCAAAAAGCATGGTGACTCCATCCGGAGTGATTTTGCGGATCGCGTGGTTGCCGGAATCGGAGACGAAGATGTTGCCGGCCGTGTCCACGGCCGTGTCGGTGGGGTTGCGGAAGAGCACGGGGTCGAGCAGGAAGCCGGAGCCGTTCTGCAAGCCGGCGAGGCCGCCCGAACCGGCGATAGTGCTGACCACACCGGCGGAGGTCACCTTGCGGATCAGCTGATTGCGGTAATCGGCGACGTAAAGATTGCCCGATCCATCCACGGCGACGCCCGTCGGGCGGTCGAAACGAGCGGTGCTGCCGCTGCCGTCCACCCGGCCGGAAACGCCGGCCTGGCCTGCGAGCGTGGTAACCACACCCGCCGAGGTCACCTTGCGAATCGTGGAATTGAGTTCGTCCGCAACGTAGAGATTGCCGGCCGTATCGATCGCCAAGGAATTGGGAAAGTTGAAGCGCGCGGCCGCGCCGGTGCCGTCCGTGCCACCAAAAGTGTTGGGAGCGCCGGCGAGGGTGGTCACCGTGCCGTCGGTCGCGATGCGGCGGATCATGTTGTTGCCCGTGTCGGCGACAAAGATGACGCCTGCGCCGTCCACCGCGATGCCACGGGGATTGAAGAAGCGGGCGGCGGCGCCCACCGCATTGGTTGTTCCGGCCGCACCGGCGGTGCCGGCCACGGTGGTGACCACGCCTGCCGGGGTGATCTTTCTGATCACATGATTGCCGGAATCGGCAACATAGACATTGCCCGCGGCGTCCACCGCCAGACCGCTCGGATTCAGGAAACGGGCGGCGGAGCCGGTGGCATCAACACTGCCACCGATGGTGGCGCTTCCCGCCAGCGTGGTAACGGTGCCACTTGCCGAGATCTTGCGGATGGTGTGACCGGCGTAGTCGGACACATAGAGATTGCCCGCGCTGTCCACCACCGGCCCCTGCGGCAGGTTGAAGGTGACGTTGGGATCGGTCGTGCTGCCGTCGTTGCCACCGACTCTGCCGGCGGTGCCGACAAAGACCGTCACGACACCGGCCGGGGTCACCTTGCGGATGAGGGAATTGCCCGAATCGGCGACGTAGATGTCTCCGGCGGGATTGACCGCCACACCGAAGGGAAAATTGAAGATCGGCACCAGCTGGTTGCCGCCGCTGCCGTTGAGGTTGCCGCCCTTGCCAGCCACACCGGCAAAGGTGCTGTAGGTGTAATCTTGGGCGCCGGCAGTTCCGAGCAGGCAGCTGATTCCCGCCAGAAGGGCCACCCGCCGGAGCGAACGGACGAGAAACGAGTGCAAAGGAGCGGTGGGGTTACTGGGGGCAATCCGTGAGTTGATCATGTGCAAGTCGGGCTTGGTAAGCGACAAAAGCGGCGGGTTCCACACTTTTTCGTGAGAAGTTTCGGACGTTGCCGGTATCGTTGTTGGTGCGGCGTGAGTTACTGGAGATGACGGCTGATTGCGGCCATTACCTCGGACTGTGCGTCCTCCAGGAGGTAATGTCCGGTGTCAGCCAAATAGTCGGATTGCGCATCCGGCAAAAGATCCCGCCAGCGGTCGAAATAATGGCGGTTGAAGCAGAAGTCGCGGCCGCCCCAGATGATCCGGACGGAACGGCTCTGCAACAGCGGCAAGGCGGCTTCGACTTTTGCCAAAGCGGCATCATTGGGAGCCCCCCTGCCCTGCGGGATGTCCCTCACAAAGCGATGAGTGGCGATCCGGTTGGCCCAGGAGTCGTAGGGAAACAGGAAACCGCGCTTCACGTCGGCCGGCAACGGCTTGGATACGGCCATCCAGGTCGCCGGCCAGGCAAACCCGTTGAAGCCCCGCACGGCCAGTTCCCCGATCACCGGGATGCGGCAAAACCGGATGCGGGCCGGAACAACGGTGTCGGCAAAGGCTGCGGTGTTCAGGATGACCACCTTGCCGAGCTTTTCATGGCGTGTCAGGCAGGCACCCAATCCGATCGGACCACCCCAATCGTGGACGATCAGGTGGATTTTGCGCAGATTCAGCGAATCCAGCAGCCGGTCGAGATTGGCGATGTGGTTGGGCAGCGTGTAGTCGTAATCCTGTGGCTTGTCCGACAACCCGCAGCCCAGATGATCCGGGACGATGCAGCGGAAGCGTCCGCGCAGGGACAGCACCACGTTGCGGTAGAAAAACGACCAGGTCGGGTTGCCGTGGACCATGAGCACGGCCTCGTCGCCCTGCCCTTCGTCGAGATAGCTGAGCACGCCCGAGCCGGTCTCGAAGCGCTTGGGTTCGAACGGATACAGCTCCTTGAGCCAGCCGGGAAGTTGTGGGCCGGTTACCATTCGACCGCCAGCATCAGGCTGTTGAGACCGCTGCCGATGCCGAGCAGCGCGGCCTTTTGCCCGGCTTGCAACGCACCCCGCTCTGCGGCCAGCGCCAGCGTGGCCGGCAGCGCGGCCGAGCCGGTGTTGCCGAGGAACTCGACCGAAGCGAAGTCCTTGGCCGCGTCCATCTGCAGCGTTTCGTAAAGCTTTCGCCGGTGCGCGGAGCCCACTTGGTGAGTGATGACGCGGTCCGGCGTGCCGACGCCCCAGCCGGACTCGGCGGCGAACTTGGCCCAGGTCGCCTTTGCGACATCCATGCCGGCCAGCAGCAGCTGTTCGGAATCGGTCTCCATGACCAGCGTGTCGCCGTCGCTGTCGCCCTGACAGAGGTCGCTGTGCTTCGTCTCGGCGTGTGCGCTGCCACAAAGCAGACGATGCTTTGGTCGTCCGGCGGAGATCAAGTCCTCGTGGCAAACGATGGCGGTCACGGCGGCCGAGCCGATGGTCAGGTTGGCGAAGAACGGTTTGATCGCGTTCCGGTCGAGCGGTGTTTCGAGCAAGTGTCGGATCGTGCGGTCCACCAGCGGACGGCCGTTTTCGCCCGAAGCCACCATGCCGCACTTGATCTGCCCCGCATCGATCATCGCCGCCAGCGTCACCAAGCCGTTCAAGAATCCGAGACAGGCGTTAGACACGTCGAACACCTGGCAGTCGGTGCCGAGGCCGATCTTGCGGTGGGCAAACGAGGCCGTGGCCGGCTCCAGCATGTCGCGGCACACCGCCGAGTGGATGAATACCTCCATCTGCTCCGCGCGCAGGGCCGAGGCCTTGAGCGCATTGCGCCCGGCTGCGGCGCTGGCATCCGATGGTTTAGTGCCGGGCGCCCACATGCGGCGCTCCTTGATGCCGGTCATGAGTTCCAACCGGCCGGCGGGCAGCTTCAGGCGCTCGTAGAGCGGCTTCAGGCGTTCCTCAATGGCGGCGGAGGTCCAGATCTCATCCGGCAGCGCCACCGCCAGCGATTCAATGCAGGCATGCTTGAAACGCATGGCTTATTTCTCCGGCCGCATGGCCAGCCGGATGATTTCCTTGTCGAAGTAATTGCTGCCAAGACCGGCATCCACGACGAGGGTCGTGCCGTTCACGCCGCTGCTGCGCTCGCTGAGCAGGAATACCGCGACATTGGCGACTTCCTGGGTCTCGAGGTTCTTGTTCCGAAAGGTCAGTTTTTCCGCGTAAATATAGCTCTCGATGTAGCCGGGGATGCCGGCGGAGGCGCTGGTCTTGAGCGGGCCGGAGCCGACGACATTGAAGCGCACGCCGCTGCAGGCTGCGCCGAAGGACTTGGCGAGGAATCGCGAACACGACTCGAGCGCCGCCTTGATCGGCCCCATGTAGCCGTAGTTGTCGGGTGTCACCAGCAGCGAGGAAATGCCGATGGTCACCACGGAGGCGTTGGGCGCGAGGTGCGGCCTGAAGGCCTGGGCTAGTTCGACGAGCGAAAACGCCGAGATGGCCGTGGCCTGCAGGAAATCCTTCCGCTTCGTCTTGGCGAAGGTCTTGAAGCCCTCGCTGTAGTTCGCAAAAGCGATCGAGTGCACGAGCCCGTGCAGTGGCGCGAAGCCCGCCAAAGCGACCTCGGCGGCCAGCTTGTCGGCGGCGCCTTCCTGCTCGACGTCGCAGAGGAACACCGGCTTGCCCGCCAGCAACGCCTCCAACGACTTCTTCCGCGCCTCGGAGCGCACGGCATAGACGACCCGCGCGCCCTGTTCCTCCAGCGTTCGCGCGATGAACCACGCGACGCTCTTCTTGTTGGCGACACCCTGGACGAGGAACGTCTTGCCAGAAAGCTGCAGGAAATCGCTCATGCGGTCGTGACCTGGCCTTCGGGTTTCTTCCACGCGACGGCGAACTCCACGTTCATGATCTTTTTGCCCTCGGGATTCTTCATCACGCCGGTGAGGAAATGAAACTCGCCGACCGTCTCCCTGCGCTTCACCTCGATGGTGACGGTTTCGCCGGGATACACGGGCAGGCGGAAGCGGATGTCGGAAACCTTGCTCAAGAGCGGCACACCCCCGCCCTGTCCGGCCGCGCCGGCCATGAGTTTGGCCATCAGGCAGGCGCCGGTCTGGAACACGGACTCGCTCAGGAGCACGCCGGGCGTGATCGGTGCGCCGGGATAGTGGCCCTTGTAGAAATCCTCGTCGGCGCGCCAGGTGCGCTTGGCGACAAGGGTCTCGCCCTCGTGGGAAACGATTTCGTCCACGAACAGAAACGGCGGACGGTGCGGAATGAGTTTTTCGACTTCGGTCACGGGAAAATCAGGCGTGGGCGGGTTCGGTGGCGCGTTTTTTAGCGGCGATGACCTTGTCCACCTGGTTGGCGACAATCACGCCGTAGTTGATGGTGCCGAGCCAGCCGGACATGATGATGCCGACGGAGCCCGCGTGGTAGAGGCCGGGCAGCTGGTTGGGCAGATCCATCGAGACCTTGAGGCCCTCGAACTTCGTGCCGAACGACGTGCCGTTCCAGTGGTGCGTGTAATACTCGATGGTCCGCGGCGTGGCGGCCTCCATCCAGTCGATCTTCGCGCGCACGTCGGGGATGAACCGCTCCAGGGAGGCGATGGACTCGTCGATCAGGCGCTGCTTGTGCTTCGCGTAATCCTCCTCGCTCAGATTCTTCCAGTCGGCGTAGCGCGCGTTGATGGACAC
>JAUPWC010000437.1 GCA_030916665.1 Verrucomicrobiota bacterium | reverse complement strand
GCGCGCGACACCGCGCGGCTCTCACCCGACCTGTTTGTGGTTTATCTGGGCAACAACGAGTTCGTCGGCCCCTACGGACCGGGCAGCGCCTACCTCTCGGCCATGCCGCCCCTGTGGGTGATCCGCGCCAGCGCCTGGGCCAAGTCCACGCGCACGGGCCAGCTGCTCGGGGCTGTGGCCGCGCGCTTCGCCGGGACGCGCCAGCCCGCACGCGAGTGGGGCGGCATGGGCATGTTCCTGGACCACGCCGTGCGCGGCGACGATCCGCGTCTGGTAACGACTTACCGGAATTTCGAGACCAACCTGCGCGACATCGTGCGCACGTCCGAGCAGGCCGGCGCGAAGACCGTGATTTGTACCGTCGTTTCCAACCTGACGGACTGCCCGCCCTTCCTGTCGCTCAGCCGGCCGGACATGACCGCGGCGGATAAGACGGAATGGGAGGCGGCCTTTGCGGCGGGCAAACTGGCTTGGAAGCTGGGCGAGAATGCGGTTGCGCGGCGGCATTTGGAAAAGGCGCTCGCGCTTGATCCGCGCTACGCGGACACGGCCTACATGCTCGGCTCGCTTGAGTGGCAGGCGGGCAACCTCCCGGCCGCGAGGCAACTGCTGTTTGAGGCTTTGCAGTGGGACGCCCTGCGCTTTCGTCCGGCTCCGCAGCTCAACCGGATCGCTCGCGCCGTCGCACACGAAACGGGCGTCGTGTTCAAGGACACGGCGATGGATTTGTGCGCCGACCCCGAGTCGGCCGAAGCCATCGCAGGCCGCGAGCTGATGCTCGAACACGTCCATCCCGACTGGGAGGGCAACCATCGCATCGCCCGGCTGATGGCTGAAGGGGCGGAGCAAGCGCTCTTTGGTGGGCAGCCCGCTCGCGGACGCTGGCTCGATTCAGCCCAGACGGCCGCCGCCGTCGGTTACACGCCGGTCGAGCGCTTCGGCCTCCTGCAGCGCACGGCGCTCATCACGCGCGAGCCACCGTTTCCCAACCAGCTCACTTACGCCGAGGACCAGGCGCGCACCGGCCGGGAAATCGGCGCGGCGGATGTGATCCGCCGTGATCCCAACGCCCTGCGCCAGGCCCGCGAGACCCTTCGTGCGGCCATCGCGGCAGATCCGGACAATCCCGACCTCGCCAAGCTTCACGTCGAGGTGGCCGATGAACTGGGCGACCTCGCTGGCGCACTCCGTGAGGTTCGACGGGCGCAAACCCTCCAACCGGCAAATTTCGCGCTGGCCGCCGACGAGGCGATCAAGCTGGCGCGCCTAGGCCGCTTTGACGAAGCCGAGAACCTCCTGCTCACCACCGCCGCCGGCTGTTCAATGCGCGATCTGAACAAGCTGACCCCGGCCATCGCCGATTTCTACATGCGCACGAAACGCTTCGACGACGGCCGACGGTGGTTCGACGCCGCGCTGGCGCGTCAGCCCCGGTCCAAGGCCCTGCAATTTTATCGCGGCCGGCTGGCCCAGTCCGCCGGGGACCCGGTCGCGGCAGAGCACGACTACCGGGACGTGTTGCTCTCCGACCCCGCCAACGAAACGGCGCTGGAAACCCTGGTGGCGTTGCTGAACACACGCGGAAACCAGAAGGAAGCCGAAGAACTCAGTCTGAACCACGCGCCCCTGCAAATCGGCAACCAAGCAAACCACTTCCGCGCCGCCCAGATTTTGGAGACGCGAGGCCGCTTGGCGGAGGCGACCGGGGCCTTGCGGGCGGCCGTGCGCAGCGGTCCGGCGCCGTTGCCCGTCCACCTGCGTCTGGCCAATCAGCTCTACGGCCAGCAACGTCGTGCCGAAGCCCTCGACCAACTGGCCACAACCTGGCGCATCGCGCTGAAGGAAGATCCCGAAGCGTCGTCGTCAATCCGGGAGCTGATCCAGCGCATCCGCCGCGAAGGCGAAAAGCCGTAGTTCTACGCGCTGCCCACACGCATCAAGGCCTGACCTCAACGGGCGAGCTCAGCGTTGTCCCGGCGCGGTTGCGCACCAGCACGCGGTAGGAGCCGGCGGTTTCGCGTGACGGTTGCAGTGTCAGAGAGACAGTCGTGGCGCCCGCCACTTCCTCGCCGTCGCGCAGCCACTGGTATTCGAGCGGACCGGTGCCTTCGGCGGCGACGGTCAAAGAAATGTTTCCGCCCCGCGTTTCACCAACTGGTTTCCGGGTGATGACGGGCACTTTCGCCCCGACGAGGCCCGTGGGGATTTCGGTGGAAGCGAGCATGACTTCTGTCACCTCAGTCCGGACAAGGCGGCCGCGCAGGTCGTTGTGCGTGGCGGACAGAGTTAATTTTTCACCCGGGCCCAGGTCGTGCGGTGGACGCCAGAAGACCCGGTAGGGCGCGGCATCGTCGGTGCCGAGATACTCGATCTGGCCGGGGCGCGAGGCGCGTTCGAGCGTGAAGGTGACTTCACCCAGTCCGTCGCCGCCGCTGGCCTCGGCGCGGATTTCCACGCGCGAGGGGAAGACGAGGCCGTCGATGTCCTTCTTGCTGAATTTGAGCGCCGCACCCGGAGCGGGGTTGACGAGCGCGAGCGCAGCCGGCGTTGCGACGGCGGCCAGCGGGGCCGGCGCGCGCCAGACGGCGAAGTGCAAAGGCGCCAGCGAGACGCTCACCCGGCCTTCGGCATCGGTCGTAACTGCGCCCGCTAGATTCTGACTGGAGGCAAAAAGCGGCATCAGCTTTGCCCCGGCTTGCTGGCTGGTCGGCACGGCGACCGACAGCGTCTGCGTCCGCGAGCGGTTGAATACGGCGAGATATTCGACGCGTTCGCGCCGGTCGATCCGCGAAAAGGCAAACACGTCCTGATGCGTCGTCACCCGCGGGAGCATGGCGCCGGTGCGCAACGCCGGGTGCGCGGC